>DAOLYC010000006.1:0-20358 GCA_035425605.1 Ferruginibacter sp. | reverse complement strand
TCACAAAGTCGCCATTTTGATTATACAATATTGTTTCTCTTATCTTATCGCTTTTTGCATGTAAATTCTGCTGCATATTGCCATATACACCAAGTTTAAGGTTTTGTGTAACATTTCCTTTTTCATCTTTAGCAATGGCAATATCATATTGCATACCTGCATTTATAAAAAGGCCGTTAATACTTGTTTTATTGGCTGAGTTTGAAGTATAATAATAAACGCTGTCATTAATAAATGTAACTATTGTGCTGTTGTTTTTAGCGCCAAACATGTATCCTCCATTAATGCCGATGCTAAAATTTTTAATTTTAAACCCTGTGCCAAAAAAAGCCTGGTTAATACCACCCGAACCTTCATATAAAGTTTGAATGCTATCAATACCTGTAATTCGTTCTTCTGTTTGAATTTTATAATTGATATTGGTTACAGGTTTTATTCCCAGGCTCATTCCCCAAAATATTTTCTTTTTTGCCATTTTGGGTGTGGTTAATGGAAATGCCATTTGCAAATATGAAACATAGGTATTTGCCGATGTAAATTTTTTTGCCGGATTACTGCTTTTTAAAATCCTGTAATCTATATCTGCACCTACATCAAAAATGGTATTAAAAACAGTTCCCAGAGAAGCCGGGTTGGTGAAATTGAGGCTTCGGCTATCGGCTATTGCCGCAGCAATTCCTCCCATTCCCCTGTTTAGTATATTATGGTTGGGGGTTAGGTCGCCAAGGCCATATCTTGAGTAAGGTGAATTTTCCTGAGCCCACACTTGAGATTGTAATCCACAAGCCACAATGAATACGGTTAATATTTTAGCTATTGTTAGTTTCGCTGAGTGCATATAGTCCTTTAAATAAAAAATAAGGGTCGGCAAATATCTTGTTTTTAAGTTGCCCGGCAAAATAGGATGTATTACCCCCGGTTAAAACGGCGTTAAAGTTATCATATTTAGCGGCATAAGCATTAATAAAACCATCAATTTCAAAGGCCATACCTGCAATTACACCACTTTGCATATTTGTTTTGGTATCGTATCCTATAAGTGGGAAATTCCAGTCTTTATTTACTTCGGGCAATTTTGCAGTAAATATCTGCATGGCTTTAAAACGCATATCCATACCCGGCGATATACCTCCACCTAAAAACTGATTATATTGGTTTATAAAATTATAAGTGATGCAACTGCCTAAAGCAATAACCAGGTTGTTTTTACCCGGATAAAAATGTACGGCAGCAGATGATAATGCCAACCTGTCGGCTCCAATGGTTTCGGGTTTGCCAACCGGTGTTGTAAAATTTATTTTTGTATGGTGCGAAAGTTTATGAAAGCTTGTTTTTTGAGCAAGCAGGTTTTCGATAGCTGTATTATGGTTGATTACCGATGATAAAATTGTTTTTTGAGGTTGATGATTGGCCAGTAATTTTTCAATGGTAGCCGGTTCAGCATTAAGTAACACAATCTCTTCAGCAAAATTTTCATTAATGAAAACGGCTGCTTTTAAACGGGTGTTTCCAAAATCGAAGCAGATGGTTTTTATCATTGAAATAAGTTTTAAAATATAGTGTTTGGGTGCAATTAATTTGCTATTTTGAATTGATAATTATTATAGCGTGTTCATACACAATTAAGCATTTTTAATTTTTCAATATTAGTTATCCAGCCCTTTTAAATGTTTAAAGTGTCCATTGAGTTTTATTTTTTCTTTAAGCTGTTCCATCTCTGTTAATAATGGAATAACTTTTGTAAGATGCCTTTTTAAATATTCCTGCCTTTGCAATTCATGTAGTAATTCCAGCAGTTCATATTCTTCGTTTAAACTCAATCCAGCATGATGAGCCACATCATAACTCCACAATTCATCATCAGGTTTTATAAATTTTTTATCAATTTTAAGCAATTTATGCAGTTCTTTTATTCCTTTCAATATGCCATGCATCAATGCCCTGTTGCCTTTTGGTTCATTTATAGGATAATGTACAATTGCGCCACTGTAAAGTTTATCTGGTAATTGTTCAATCATTTCCAACATTCTAAAAACCTGTAACCCCTCAGTTTTTATATCCATCTTACCATCTTCATATAACTCACTAATTTCTGTTACTTGTACCAACGTGCCTGTTTCATTTAATTGTTGATTGATAACAGCCGGTATGCCAAAAGGTTTTTTAGCCTGTACACATTCATTTATCAATTGTTTGTACCGGGGTTCAAAAATATGAAGGTTAAGTTTTTCGCCCGGAAAAACAACAATACTTAAAGGAAATATTGGTATAAAATTGGTCATTGTTTTTTGTTTCTATAAATTTCTTTAAGATACTTGTATTTTAAATAAGTATAACGTGCAGTTGTTTTAGCAATGATAAACCCTTCGGCTGCATCTAAAAAACCAAGCCTAAAAATATAATGCTGTAAAAAAGCAAATACCGGAGAAAAATATTGTTTAAGTATATTTTGCTTTTTACCTGCCGCTGCATATTTTTCCGCATTCATCCTGGCATAATATTCTGTCTTGTTATTATACTCTTGTAGGTTTTGAACGGTGTAATGTAAAATATGGCCTGGAAGTTTTACTATTTTAACCCCTTGCGGAAGTACCAGGTTTTCATGAACAGTAACATTATTCCATTGCACTTTTTTACGATTAAATAACCTGATGTGTGCATCAAATCCCCATTCGCCAAAGCGTATCCACTTTTTACAAAAAAAATTTTTAAACTTTATATTAAATACTTCATCGTCATTATTTAAATCTATCAGGGTAACTGCTGTCTTTAGTTCTTCATCAATGGCTTCATCTGCATCAAGACTTAATATCCAATTGTTTTTGGCAGCCGCAATACCTTTATTTTTATTAATGCCATAGCCATCCCAACTGGTTTCAATAACAGTAGCATTAAATTTTTTACAGATGGCAACCGTTTCATCTGTACTACCACTGTCCACTATTACTATATCGGCAATAACAGGCTGCAGACTTTGCAGGGTATTGGCAATTATATGTGCTTCGTTTTTTGTAATGATAACAACCGATATGTTCATCTTGCAAAGAAACAATAATCCCTTCTTTATTTTACAATTAGTATTAACTGTAAAAGAATTTAAGGCAGTTCTTTTGTAATTAATTTGGTATTTGAATTTATTAAAAAGAAATTTGTTTAATGTGGCTGCAACAAATAAATGAGATACAGGAGGGAAACCAAAAAACATTGGCCAGGTGTATTTCATATATTGAAAACGAAGTAAGCGGCTACGAGGATTTATTGGAAAACTTACCACCATCTGCTACACCGGTTATAGGTATTACCGGCCCGCCTGGAGCCGGAAAAAGTACACTGGTTGACGCTTTGATAGAATTGCTGGTTGAACAGGGTAAATCACTTGCAGTAATTTGTGTTGACCCTTCATCGCCATTTAACCTGGGCGCTTTACTGGGCGACCGAATAAGAATGAGTAACTGGTACAACAATCCAAAAGTTTTTATCCGGTCGCTGGCTACCCGTGGTTCGCTTGGTGGCCTGCATCCCAAAATAATTGAAATAGTTGATCTGATAAAAATTGCCTGTTTTGATTTTGTAATTATTGAAACTGTTGGTGTTGGGCAAAGTGAAGTTGAAATTGCAGGACTTGCAGATATTACTGCCGTAGTGGTAGTACCAGAAGCCGGCGATGAAGTACAAACCATGAAAGCTGGACTTATGGAAATTGCCGATGTTTTTGTGGTTAATAAAGCCGACCGTCCAGATGCTGACTTGTTTGTAAAAAATTTAAAACTCATGCTTGCCCCAGCTTATCACAAAAAAAGCATCCCTATAGCTGTAATAAAAACTGTAGCCTCGCAAAAAAAGGGTATTGCAGATTTACTAAAAGCCATTACTGATTTATTATTAATAGAAAATGAAAACACAAAACGAAGTTGGCTATTGGCAGAAAAAGCTTTTCATCTTTTACAACAAAAAAAAATGAAAACAATTGATAAAAGAATATTAAAAGAAAAGATAGAAGATGCTGGTAAAGATTTAAACCTCTATACTTTTATAAAAGAATTTTATTAAATCAAACCCATTGCCGCAGCAGGCACAGTATTACTCCTTAACTCCTTTGTTTCCTCTCCATAACCTATATCCAATAAATCCTACAATGGTAAATGGCGCAAGCATAAGGTAAAGAATGGCCCTGTTAAGGCCGGTGGCAGGTTTTTCGCCCATTTGTAAGGCTGTTTTTGTACATACGGCACACTGGGCTTCTGACGATGCAGAAATTAAAAACAACACAAAAAATAAAACCGCTATATAAAATATTTTTTTCATTGTTAGTGCAAAGTTAAGCCCCCCGGCAATTAAAAGTGCTTAAATATTTAACATAAAATAAAAAATTAAATTGCAGCAATAAATGCTGTTTTTATATTTTTATCAATTTTAAAAATGTTTATGTTGAAACCAGTAGTAACTTTTTTTTCCCTGTTATTTATTTTATCTACTTCAAATGCCCAGCTACAAAATAAGGCCGTTATCTTTTATAATAGAGGCATTGAATATAAGAATAAGAAAATGATAGTTGAAGCCATACAATCTTTTAAAGCTGCTATCAATGCCAATAAAAAATACGACTCGGCTTATATGCAATTGGGAGAACTATATATGATGAGCGGAAAATACAACGATGCCCTGGCAATATATAAGAAAGCAATATCAATTAATCCTAAAATAACGGAAGCGCTCATCAATGCAGGAAAAATTTATCGTTACTACAGGAGCAATACCGACTCTGCACTTTATTTTTTTAAAACGGCTACTGTTTACAGTACAGCTAACGAAGATGTTTTTAATAATATATCCTGGTGCTACAATACAAAAATGAAATACGATTCGGCAATTGTATATGGTATAAAAGCTCTTGAAGTTAATAACAACTACAGAACGGCATACGGAGAGCTTGCCTATGCATACCGGCAGAGCGGCCGTTTTGCAGATGCTATCATCCAGTTTAAGAAAAATCTTTCAATATCTATCGTTGACCTTGCATTTCTTTATTCGGGGTATTGCTATGTAGAGTTAAAAGATAAAACAGGAGCTATGCAGCAGTATGAAGAGTTACTTAAGATAAATACTAAAATGGCCGTGGCCTTAAAAAAAGCAATAGATAAAATGGAGTAAATAGAATTTATTTTTCTTTTATTTCAGAGGCAATTGATTGATTGTAAAATATTTCCTGGTCAAAAAACTTAGGTACTGTTATAAACGCTTCTAATTCTCCTTTCATAATTGTTGAAGATAATAGGTCATCGGCCCGGTAAACAACCGGTGTTTGTGCAGCAAGTAATTTTTGGGCTGCTGTAAAAGTTACTGCATAGGCATGTGTACAATCATGAAAACCGGCTTTTTTTAAGTGTTTACTGTATGGTTTAGGTAAAAGATTTGAAACCATCTTATACGACCATTTCAATAATCCCAATGCACTTGCTATTTTATAAAAAACCTGTTTTTGCTTTAAAGCTGCAGTAACTTTTTCGTGCTTTAAATAGCCCAGGTAAATAAGCTCCCATTCTTTTGGTAATTCAATAACTGTTTCAGGTATTAATGGTAAATTCTCAAATAGTGGTATCGCATCATCTTCAAAAATTAAAACTTTTTTCCAGTTGTTTTTTATCATGGCAGCATATACCTGGCGATGAGTAAGTGAACAGGCCAGTTCGCCATGATTAAGCTCTTTGCCTTGTCTTTGTAATTTTTTTGTTTTTATTTCATCGTAAGTTCCATCTGTTTTTGAATTTTCAAAATCAAGTTCAAGCTTATCGGTACCAAAAAAAAATTCGAAATCTAACCCGGCAAGGTTTTGCTTTATGCTTTGATGCCTTTCTGTAAGTCTAGGTATTGTAACAACCAAAACTTTATCAAAGTATTTTTTAAGAAAATCATTTATGTCTGATGAAATGGTCAAAGGCAATTTTATTTAAAAGAATTGTTTGTAAAAATCACATTCTCTCCTTTAATGGCAAAAGAAAAATCATATTTAGCAATAGCATTAAATACAGATCTTGAACATCCTGGTTTCATTTCATCGTGCAGTTCAATCATCAAAACCTTTGTTTTAGGCAGCCAGTTTTCTGCTCCACTTTCAAATACTTCCTTTTCCGAACCTTCAATATCAAGCTTTAAAATATCAATATGTGGTAGTGCATATTCCTGCATAATATGCTGTATAGTTACAGCGTTGATTTTTGTATTTGTTTTTTCAGTTGTTTCAGTTACTGTAAATGCATTGTTTCCTGTGCAGGTATCTTCAATTTTTAAATGAGTATTATTTTTCCATATACCGCATTGCAATGGTTTTATATTTTTGTAATGACTACAGTTTTGCTGCAGAATATCAAAATTCCCTGCATCGGGTTCTATACTGATTATATTAGCGTTGCTGTACTTTGTTGCAAAATAACAGGCGGTTAATCCAATATTTCCGCCACCGTCAATAATATAAGAAGGCGTAAACGAAACTGTTATATTATAGGTTTCTTCCAGCAAAACTTCCTCAAAAGTTGCATAATCATAAGGATTGTTTCTTATAGAAAAAGGGTGTGCAAGTTTACTAATGGAAAGATTTGACAGGTTGCCTGATTTTAGTTTCCGGTATAATAAAAATGCCTCCCAAAAACCAAGTCGCATTTTAAGTTTTGTAAATCTTGACATGCAGTAAAATAATAGATTAAATTAGTGGCGAAATTACATTCATTTTCTTTTATATAGTCATTCAATCTGCAATTTGAAATCAATCTTATTTATCTCACTAATGAACGGTGCTGCCTGGGGCGGAAGTGAGGAAGTATGGTACCGCACAGCTTTATGGATGTGTAAAAACAATTACCGGGTTGGTATTTGTTATTTTGATTGGGAAGAGAAACAAAAAACAACAGAAATTTTAAAAACTGCCGGATGTGATGTTTATTTAATGCCCAACAAAAAGGGGCTTTTTAAAAATATTTCAATTAAAAAAGCGCTCAACAATATTCCCCTAAATGAATACAATCTTGTTGTAATAAATCAGGGTGGTTGGGAAGAAGTGTTGCATGCCCCTTTTAAAAAGCTTTATAAAAAATTACCGTGCTATATTATTTTTAATCATAACTACAATGAAAACGCAAAACTCTCTTTTTTAAAAACGCAGTTATTGCAACAATGGATTTCCAATGCACAAATGAATTTTGGTGCAACAGAAAAAATATTTGAGGTGATGGAAAGGAAATTCAAAATCATGATTGAAAAAAAAGCTACTCTTATAAACCCCATTACTTTTAAAAACGATGCAGAAGCAGGTGCATACCCTGCAATAGAAAATGAAATTAATTCCAGTACCTGGGTTATGCTTGCAGAGCTTGATACCAGCCGCAAAGCGCAGGATATATTGGTTAAAACTTTAGCATCATCAAAATGGAAGGAAAGAAACTGGGTATTGCATTTATACGGCAAAGGAAAAGATAAAGCAATGCTGGAAAAACTGATAGTAGAAACAGGGTTAGAGAAGAAAGTGTTTTTAAAAGGATTTACTACCAATGTAAAACAAACCCTGCTTCAATGCCACCTGTTATTGCAATGCACTTTAGTAGATGCTATGCCATTAAGTGTAGTGGAAGCATTGGCTATGGCACGGCCATGTGTAGTAAGCAATGTTGGCGATATGCCAGTTTGGGTAAAGGATGGTATAAATGGTTTTGTTTGTAATGATTTAGCCATTGATACGCTAGACCAAACACTCGAAAAATGCTGGCAACAAAAAAACAACTGGGCAGCAATGGGCAAAAATGCCTTTGATACTTTTATAAAAAAATATCCGCAACCTTATGAAGAAAAGATTGCGGAAATATTAAAGCAGTTTATTGCTTAACTATAAATTTTAAGCAGGCTCTGATTTCATTTGTTTTGAAACCTTGTTACGTTCATTTTCATCTAGTATAACTTTTCGCATACGAACGCTTTTTGGTGTTACTTCAATACACTCATCCTGCTGTATATATTCCATACACTCTTCCAATGTCATTTGAATTTTTGGAGCAGCACGGCTGGCATCATCGCTGCCGCTTGCACGGTGGTTGGTGAGTTTTTTAGGTTCGGTTGCATTTACATTTAAATCGCCTGGTTTAATGTGTTCTGCAATAATTTGTCCGGCATACACTTCATCTCCTGGATCTACAAAAAATCTTCCCCTGTCTTGTAATTTATCAATAGAGTACGCTGTTGTTTTTTCCATATTCTTTGATAATAACACACCATTATTTCTGCCGGGAATTATACCTTTCCATGGCCGATAATCAGTAAACCGATGTGCCATAACAGCTTCGCCGGCAGTACTTGTAAGCATATTACTTCTCAATCCAATCAATCCACGTGAAGGAATATCAAATTCCAGGTGCTGCATTTCGCCTTTGCTTTCCATTATCAGCATTTCGCCTTTACGTTGTGTAACCAGGTCAATTACTTTTCCACTAAATTCTGATGGAACATCTACAACAAGTGTTTCATAAGGTTCGCATTTCTTACCGTCAATCTCTTTAACTAAAACTTGTGGGTTGCCAACCGTTAATTCAAAACCTTCCCTACGCATGGTTTCTATCAAAATACCTAAATGTAAAATACCACGGCCATACACTATAAAACTATCGGCACTATCGGAATCTTCAACACGTAATGCCAGGTTTTTTTCAGTTTCTTTCATCAACCTATCCCGCAAGTGGCGTGAGGTTACAAACTTTCCTTCACGGCCAAAAAATGGTGAGTTGTTGATGCTGAACATCATGCTCATAGTTGGTTCATCAACACTTATCACCGGTAATGCTTCCGGAAAATCAATATCGCAAATGGTATCTCCAATATTAAATTCATCTAAACCAACTATAGCGCATATATCTCCTGCACTCACTTCAGTAGCTTTCTTTTTTCCCAACGCTTCAAAAGTGTACAGTTCCTTCACTTTCATTTTTTTTATGTTACCTCCGGCTTGTACCAATGCAATCTGTTGGCCTTCTTTAACGGTTCCTCTTGCCACTTTACCTACTGCAATCCTTCCTAAGAAAGATGAATAATCTAATGAAGTTATCTGCATTTGGGTGGTTCCTTCGTTCACTACCGGCTCGGGCACATGTTCTAAAATGGCATCCAGTAATGGAAAAATATTATCGGTTTCAGTTAATGATGTGTTCATCCATCCATTCTTGCTGCTTCCGTAAATGGTTGGAAAATCCAACTGCTCTTCGGTAGCATCCAGGTTAAAGAATAATTCAAAAACGGCATCGTGTACTTCATCGGGACGGCAGTTAGGTTTATCAACCTTATTTATTACAACAATTGGATGCAACCCTAATTGCAAAGCTTTTTGCAGCACAAAACGGGTTTGTGGCATGGGGCCTTCAAATGCATCAACTAATAATAAAACTCCATCGGCCATTTTTAATACCCGTTCTACCTCGCCACCAAAATCGCTGTGCCCGGGGGTATCAATAACATTTATCTTAACATCCTTATAAACAACAGAAACATTTTTACTAAAAATGGTAATACCTCTCTCTCTTTCCAGGTCATTATTATCCATTATCAGTTCCCCGGTTTCCTGGTTCTCCCGAAAAATATTGGTGCTGTGTAAGATCTTATCTACCAGGGTAGTTTTACCGTGATCTACGTGAGCAATAATGGCAATGTTTCTTATATTCATTGTATAACTTTTAGGCTTTATGCTTAAACTAACAGCTATTGGCTGTTTTAAAGGGCGCAAATGTACATCAATTCAACCGGATGGCAAGTGTTTAAGTAAATTAAACCTGCACTACAAATCATATTAACTGTACTTATTCAATTATTAACTGCTACTTATTAAACGGATTTTAAGAATTAACATTGTTTATTTGAATCTATTTGATTTTCACTTTACTTTTATTTTTCATACTAAAACAACACCCCAATGAAAAAAATAATTGTAGCTGTATGCCTTTTTATTTTAGCAGGCACAACTAGAGCTCAGGTAAAATTCGAAGCCTTACAAGTATCCCCTCAAATGCCCAAAGCCGGACAAACGGTTAGTTTTAAATTCGATAAAAAACTTTCTTCTTTAATTGATGAAAAAAAGGTTGATGTAGAAGTTTATATTTTTGGTAAAAAAGGGTTAAAGATTGTGGAGCCTAAGATTATACAAACAGGTATTGTGTATTCGGGTAATTTTAAGATTGATAGCAATTCAACATGTATTGCATTTGCTTTTTCTGCCAATGATAATAAAGTAAAAGACAACAATGCCGGTGATGGATATATTGTACCAGTATATGGTAGCAACAATAAACCTGTTTTGGGTTATTACAGCTCTGCAGGTTCGCTATACAGCGGCTATGGCGAATATCTTTTTGGAATGAAAACGGTTACAGATAAAAATCTGTCATTATTAGAAGAAGGAATGAATGCATACCCTGAAGCAAAAAATGATGCCAGTTATTTTTCATCGTACTTATTTGCCATAAATGCTGTAAAAAAGAAAGAAGCACAATCGATTATTATTGATTATTTAAAAACTCTGGCTGCTAAACCAGATTTAAAAGAAGCAGAATACAATACACTTTCTCAATGGTACACCCGCTTTAAAATGAAAAGTACAGCCGATTCTTTCACCCACATCATGAAAGAAAAATTTCCTAATGGAAAATGGAAAAAGAGTGAAGCGGTTAATGCTGTTTATAAAGCAAAGGATGGCGATAGTAAAAAAGCTGCATTTGAAGATTATATAAAAGCTTATCCGCCATCGGCAGATGATAAACAGATTATCAATTCTTTAAAAAGCGCAATTGCTACAGCCTATCAAAAAGATAAAAATTACGAAGCTGTAAAATACTGGGCAAAAGATTTGCCAATGGATGAAAAAGCAAGCGTGTACAACAATGTATCCTGGTATATGGCTTTGGCTAATGATGGTATGACGCAAGCCAAACAGATGAGTTACGAAGCCACTACCTGGGCAAAAAAAGAAATGATTGCGCCCACAGAAAAAAAACCGGATAGCTATACCAAAAAACAATGGGAACAGCAACGGAAAAACCTATACGCCATGTATGGCGATACTTACTCATTGATATTATTTAATTTAAAGGATTATAAAAATGGTTACCAGTATGCAAAAGAAGCAGCAGGCATCAATAAATTTAAAAATGCAGAGTACAACGAACGATATAGCCAGTTAATGGTGAAAGTTACGCCTCCGGCAATGGCCAAAAAAGAAATTGAAAATTTTGTTAGGGATGGTGCTGCTTCCTCAAAAACTAAGGAATTACTGAAAGAATTGTATGTAAAAGAAAAAAAATCGGATAAAGGTTATGATGATTACCTGGCAAAACTGGAAGCTGCTGCCAAAGAAAAAAGAAAAGAAGAAATTGCCAAGACTATGATCAATGAAACCGCTCCAAAGTTTTCGTTGAAAGACCTGGATGGCAATGATGTAAGCCTTGCCAGCTTAAACGGTAAAGTAGTGGTAGTTGATTTTTGGGCAACCTGGTGTGGCCCTTGTATTGCATCCATGCCTGCCATGAAAGCTGTTCAGGAAAAATTAAAATCCAGAGATGATGTAAAGTTTGTTTTTATAGATACCTGGGAGTCGGTGGAAAATAAAAAACAAAATGCTATCGATTTCATGGCAAAGAACAATTATCCATTTCATGTGCTGCTTGATAATGATGATAAAGTAGTAGCTGATTTTAAAGTAAGCGGAATTCCCACAAAATTCATTATTGATAAAACAGGAAATATCCGTTTTAAGAGTGTGGGGTTTGGCAGTAATAACGATGCATTGATTGACGAGGTGAGTATGATGGTAGAAATGGCATCTGGCGAAACTACAGCCAATAAGCATGTGAAATAAATTTAAAACCATACAATAAAAGATAACGGGTTGTGTTTTTACAGCCCGTTTTTTATAATATGACAAATAAGAAAATATTCATCCCCAATCTTGTAATATGTATTGTAATGGATATTGTAGGCATGGCCACTTATTTCATTCCGTCACTGGGCGAAGTTGCAGATGTGGTTTGGGCGCCCTTATCGGCATTTATTTTTTTTAAAATGTTTGGTGGCCGGGTTGGGTTTATAGGAAGCGTATTAAATTTTTTGGAAGAGATAATTCCTTTTACAGATATCATCCCTTCATTTACCATTGGATGGCCAATTAGAAAAAGAGAAGCAGACAAACTACTGTCTGATAAATAGCCATGTGTTTAGTAAATTGCAAATCTGATTATGCCTTTTCAACTTCATGCACCATATTCCCCGGCCGGCGATCAGCCGGAAGCAATACGCCAGCTTACAGATGGTATTTTAGACGGTGAAAAGCACCAAACACTTTTAGGGGTTACCGGCAGCGGTAAAACTTTTACCATGGCAAATGTGATACAGCAAGTGCAAAAACCAACATTGGTTATTACACACAATAAAACGCTGGTAGCACAATTGTATGGCGAGTTTAAACAATTTTTTCCTGACAATGCGGTTGGCTATTTTGTTTCGTATTACGACTATTATCAGCCGGAGGCTTATATGCCAGTAAGCAATACATACATTGAAAAAGACCTGAGTATAAATGAGGAGTTGGATAAGTTACGTTTGCAGGCAACTGCTCAATTATTAAGTGGGCGCAGAGATATCATTATTGTAGCCAGTGTAAGTTGCATTTATGGTATGGGCAACCCAACCGATTACGAAAACGGTATTATCCGTATTCAACAAGGGCAGGTAATTTCACGCCAGGGATTTTTACATGCGTTGGTTAATGCATTGTACAACCGAAGCGAAGGCGATTTTACAAGAGGAACTTTTCGAGTTAAAGGCGATACCATTGATATCAATCTACCTTACGTTGACTTTGGGTACCGCATAACTTTTTTTGGCGATGAAATTGAAATGATTGAAACGCTGGAACTGAGCAGCGGAAAGCGTATTAGCGCTGTAGATCATGCTGCTATTTTTCCTGCCAATTTATATGTAGCTCCTAAAGATGTATTGCAGCAGGTGATACATGAAATACAAGATGAAGTGGCAGCACAGGAAACTTATTTTAAAACCAGTGGTAAATATATTGAAGCACAACGTGTAAACGAAAGAGTTAATTACGATTTGGAAATGATTCGTGAACTTGGTTATTGCAATGGTATAGAAAACTACTCTCGTTTTTTTGACAGGAGAAAACCTGGAACCAGGCCTTTTTGTCTTTTGGATTATTTTCCCAAAGATTTCATTTGCATTGTTGATGAAAGCCATCAAACCATTCCGCAGGTAAGTGGTATGTATGGCGGCGACAGAAGCAGAAAATTAGTATTGGTTGATTATGGGTTTCGCCTTCCATCAGCATTAGATAACAGGCCACTTAATTTTCATGAATTTGAATCGCTGTTAAACCAAACCATTTATGTATCGGCTACACCTGCAAAATATGAACTTGAAATGTGCGGTGGCGTGGTGGTGGAGCAGGTAGTACGGCCTACAGGTTTATTAGACCCTCCAATTGAAGTGCGTCCTTCAATAAATCAAATTGATGATTTACTGGATGAGATTGATAAGCGTATAAAAAAAGGCGACAGGGTATTGGTTACCACACTTACAAAACGCATGGCCGAAGAAATGGACAAATATCTACATCGCATTGATATAAAAAGTAAATACATACACAGTGAAGTGGATACATTGGAGAGAATTGAAATTCTGAGAGCATTAAGATTAGGAACTATTGATGTGCTTGTTGGCGTTAATTTATTAAGAGAAGGGCTAGACCTGCCTGAAGTTTCTTTGGTTGCTATTTTAGATGCAGACAAAGAGGGTTTTTTAAGAAATGAAAAAAGCCTTACACAAACCGCAGGCCGTGCTGCCCGTAATGCTGATGGGCTTGTAATTTTTTATGCCGATAAGATGACTGACAGTATGCAACGTACCATAGATGAAACCAACCGCCGCCGTGAAAAACAGTTAGCATTTAATATAGAACACAATATAACACCCACTACCATTAAAAAAAGTACCGAGCAGATTATTGCCCAGGGTTCGGTATTGGATGTAAAAGGTTACGACCCTTCAAACCCTTACTCCTTAGCTCCCGACGAAGAAATGGTTTCTGTGGCTGCAGAGGAACAGGTTGTTTATAACACCATACCACAAATGGAAAAAGCCATTATCAAAACAAAAAAAGAAATGAATAAGGCTGCAAAAGATTTAGATTTTATGGAAGCTGCCAGGTTAAGGGATGAAATGTTTAGGCTTCAAAACCTGTTGAATGAAATGAAAAAAGCCTGATATATATTTTATAAAAGCAGTTTTTTAAATTTTTCTATTTCTGTAATTTCTGCTGAAGAAATATTTTCATCATTATCAAATTTAGATTTAAGGAAAAGTACCCGTTTATGCTGTGGATATTTTTTTAAAATTGTATCTAGTATATTTCCCAGTGCTGTGTTTTTAACCGGCAATGGCGCTGTAATAGAAGCCGAAGCCCTTTCTCTTGTGGGCTTTTTTTTAATAATCGCTTCTAAGGTAGCAATCTTGTTTTGAGAGATAGATATCGTCTTTAATGCCTTGCTATGCAAGCCTTCCAGTTGTTTTTTACTTAAGCCGCCACGGTTACAATATTGCTGGTGCAAACTGTTTACAAAGTCAGATGCAGGATGTGCTTTCTTCATTTGGTTCAATATGTCAAGCAATATATCCATGTTAGTGAAAATAATAAAAAATTTATCGGTAGTTATTGTTTGCCTGTAATGTTGCTGCTGATATCTTATTTCCGCTAAGTTTAACTTCATCGCCTATTGAAACCCATTTGCCGGTTTCTGTTGCAGGTACCAGGCAATCAACAGATAAATAGTAGGCATGTTCGAATTGATTCAATGCCGACCAGGCCGGCAAAGTTTGATTACGTAGGTTTACAAAAGTTTTTTGAAAAGCATGGATACTTTCTCCTGTTTGAGGTTGCCGGGTTGGTACTACACACCTTGCCCGTGGACTCATACCCAATACCTTTACATCGCCTATTGTAAATTCAATTGCTGTGCCTTCTTCTGCAAAAAGCCTGTCTTCCCAAAAAGCCGACACATTATCCAGTTCTAAAGTTGCCCTAAATCTTTGTCTTGTTTCATCCAAAGGTATGTTATCAAACCAACCTGCAACTGTTTGGAGGCTTGCAGTTGAAAGTAGTGTCATGCCACTTTTTACCGGAATATCTAAAAAGCCTCCCAGGGTATTTTGTTGCAGGGAAACTGTTTTTTTAAAAAATGCAGATAGGTAATTGTTAATAGCAGTTTTTTCGTTTTGTAAATGAAAGGCATGCCAGTTGTCTTGCTGTTGCTGTTTAAATGCAATGCTATTTTTTTCAAAGTTCATGTTCATGCGTAATAAATGTACAAGCGGATTTTTTTTACCATTCACATATTTACCGTTTTCATCAATAATGGCATACTCCCTATCGTGTTGTAAGCTTCCTCCTGGGCCAATTTGTGCTTTTTGTAAGCAAATGCCATCCAGTGCTTTTACCGGATAAATACAAATACGTTTTATACAAGGCGCTTTATCCATCATTTATTTTTAAGCAGGCATTTTACAAGTTCACAACTTCCCAATACAATATTTTTTAATTGGTTTCGTTTCATTTAATACAACCAGTTTTATGAGTAAGACCCAATATCCACAAAAAAACAACCATATTATTGTGCAAGCAATAAAAAATTTTATAGGTAAGCTTAGGCAAAATCCCGATACTTATCCTATTCGTTATTATAAAAAGAACCGGAAATTCAGGCATAATTTTAATGATCAGGCAGTAAAGTAACCATTAAGTTGTGGAAAATACCTGATTAAATTTTCAGCAAATTTGCGCTTGACAAAGTTCCTGTTCAATTTGTATTTTTGAGAATAATTAAATCCATTTTTATGAAATCCAAAACCAACACACAGGGCATAGCCATTTATGCTGTATTTAAATTTATTGGACGGGCATTTAAAAGCCTCTTCGAATCTCAAAATAACAGGGAATTTAAGCGCTTGAAAAACTTTATCGCTTCTTAATTTTCATTGTATAAGATTTGTAAAATTGTTCTTTAGGGTATCTCCTATACCCGAATAATGAGTTTTAGTTTGAGAACTAAAATTCAGCATTAGTTAAAAAATATACGCCTGTATATTAATATTTGCTGGCCCGATTTTATTACTGGTATAAATTAATCTTTCTTTAAGGTAAAAAACCTAATTGCTTTTTGGCCATGCACCAATAATTTTAACCGGTTTCTTTTTAATGAAATGTGTGGCCGGTTTCTTTTATTATCGTCAATACCTAATTTATAACTTGCTAAAATATTTTGGTACGATAAGATGCCAATGATGTTTTGTGGTTCGTTAGATAAAACCGGCAGTACATCAATATGTTCATTCGCCATAATTTCTATAGCTGTACGCAGGCTATTGCTGCTTTCTACGTAAACCGATTTTTGTTTTATCAGGTCTAGCAGTTTTGTTTCGGGTAAATGAATCCTGCTGTAAAGTTGCGATGAACTGATGATGCCTTTGTATTCTCCATCGGTATTAGATACTATAAAATAATTGCTTTTGTATTCCGGTTCTTTTTCCAGCCAGGTAATTGTTTCGGCAATGTTGTTTTCCGAACTTAAAATGAGTCCGCTATTATCCATAACCTGGTCAACATTTATCTTCTCTAAAATATCCGGCTCGTAAGAGTCGGGTGTTTTTACTCCTCTGCGGGCAATCTTTTCAGTCATGATTGTATTTTCCATTAAGAAAAAGGATATGAAATAAGATGCACTACAGGATGCCAGTAAAGGCAGTAATGCATTTGACTGACCGGTAGTTTCCAATGCAAAAATAATTGAAGTTATAAACGCTCTTGAAGCGCCGGCAAACATAGATGCCATTCCTACCAGTGCAGCTAAAGGAATTACAATACCTGCAGAAGGAAAAAATTGCTGAAAGAATATGCCCAAAATTGCTCCGGCAGCGCCGCCAATTGTAAGCAATGGCGCCAAAGTACCGCCAGAAGTACCGCTTCCCAATGCAATTGCCCAGGATATAAATTTTAAAACACAAAGGCTGAGAATGATATTATATGGTAGATTGCCCGAAAGTATTTCTGTAATATTACTATAGCCAACACCTAAAGTTTTGGGCGCAAAGTAACCTATTACTCCTACTGCAATACCACCAATGGCCGGCCACCACATCCAGTGAATGGGTAGTTTTTCAAACCAATCTTCAATTAGGTAAACAATTTTTGTAACCCCAACCGACACCAATCCAATTATAATACCCATTACACTATATGCCAACAGTGCCGAGTTACTGGCAGTGGCAATAGTTGTGGTTATTTCAAAAACGGGTCTTTCTCCAAATAAAAAATGATGGCCAGCAGCGCCGGTGATACAGGCTAGTGCAACTGGTATAAAAGAGCGTGGAGAAAATTCGAAAAGTAGTAATTCAATCGCTAAAAAAATGGCAGCAATAGGGCTACCAAAAATGGCTGCCATACCTGCTGTTGCTCCTGCAGCAAGTAAAATTTTTCGTTCGTTATGCGATATTTTTAATACCTGCCCTAGTGTAGAACCTAATGCACCTCCAGTAGCTATTATAGGTCCTTCGGCACCAAAAGGGCCACCAGAGCCAATTGAAATAGCAGAAGATATTGGTTTTAGATAGGTAATGGTTGGTTTAATTTTACTTTGATTGGTTAAAATTTGCTCCATCGCCTCCGGAATGCCATGACCACGAATTGCTTTGGAACCATATAGCGCCATTAATCCAACAATAACACCTCCCAATACAGGAACAATTATTATCCAAATGCCTAATGAAGATCCTACAGGACTGGTATCTGCAATTGAAAATTTTCCATGAAATGAAATATTGGTAATAAGGTTGATTAGGAAAACAAGAAATTTGGCTATTAAACTTATTGCAACCGCCACCAAAACTGCAAGCGAAGAAATAAATAAAAGCCTTTTTTTATTATCGGCGGATTTTGTTTGAATGTCTTCTGCTTCTAAAGCGGAATTTAAGGATACTGAAATTGGAATGCCAGCATTAAAAACTGATTTGCTCATATCTGATATAATGTTTCGCCAGGAGAACCGAAAAAGGCATTGATGTGTTGAATAAAAGTAGTAGTTGTCCTGTTAATTTGCCTTTATAAATATTTTACAAAGATATAAACTGATGATGAACGTACTTAATTATTTTTATAACCGTTGATAAAGCGCTTTTAATCTTTCTCTTGTCATCTGCTTCTCCCAATCTTTGCCCAGTGCGTTTTCCCAAAGGGGTTTCATACCAAGCGATACATCAATCATCTTATCAAAATCTGCATCGCTTAAGCCTGCACAAATATTTTTTGGAATATCGATGTTATTTTTTTTAACCATGAACTTAAATTCTTTCACTCCGTCAGGATAAAATTCTTCCAGGTGATCGAATACTATACAATTTCCAATACCATGTTTTGTACCCAGCAAATAACTGAGGCCATAGCTTACTGCATGTGCTACGCCTACCTGGCTGTATGCAATGCTCATACCGCCTGCATACGAAGCCATCATCAGTTTATCATCACTATCAACATCCCACTCGTTTTTATTTACATATACTTCTCTACAAAGTTGCAATGCTTTTTCGCCATAGCTTTTACTAAATTCGTTTAAATAAGTTCCTGTTAAACTTTCTATACAATGTATATAGCAATCCATGCCGGTATAAAACCGTTGGTTAACCGGTGCATTAGCTGTTAATTCCGGATCCAGTACAATCTGATCGAAAGGTGTGAAATCAGAATTCATTCCCAGTTTTTTTGTAGGGCCGGTAAGTACAGTTGTACGGCTAACTTCGGCTCCTGTACCACTTAATGTGGGAATACCAACTTTATAAACTCCCGGATTTTTTACCAAATCCCATCCCTGGTAATCGGCGCTACTACCGGCATTGTTCATCATTAATGAAACAGCTTTTGCTAAATCCATTGCGCTGCCGCCTCCAATTCCTATTATACCACTAACGGTTCCAAACTCTTCTTTAAGTTGATTGGCTATACTGTCAACATAAGTAGTTTTAGGCTCGTAGGTTACATCAACAAAAATAATTTTATCATTTCCTTTTACAGGAACCCATTTAGAAAGTTCTTTCCCTTCAAAAAAATGATCTACCAAAAAAACCATTGGCATCCCTACTTTGCGATGTGGCGCCAAAATTTCATCTAATTGATTAAAAGAACCACGGCCATAAATTATATAGCCAACCATTTTAAAATTACGAAACGACATAGAAATATTTTTAGAGCATTGTTAGCGCAAAATTAATGGAATTATTTTGCCTTAGGAAAAATGGATGTTATGGTAAAGCCTAAAATATAAAATTACAATTAGGTTGTTGGCTACAACGCTTATGCTATATGCTTATTTAAGCAAAGCTGCTGCTCTTACAAGATCTTCAGGCGTATCTATTTCTACACCCATAAATTGTGTAACCACCATTTTTAGTGGCACCCCATTTTCCAGGTAACGCAGGCATTCAATTTTTTCCGCAGCCTCAAGCGGTGTTACAGGCCAGCTTGTAAAATTAAGCAAGGCTTGTTTACGAAATGCATATACGCCAATGTGTTCGTAATAAACTGGGTTTACATTTTTATCCCGGTGGTAAGGTATAGGACTGCGGCTAAAAAATAAAGAGTTCATATTTTTATCAACAGCCACTTTTACATAATTAGAATCGGAAATAAATTGTTCATCATAAATCTTTTGCATTAAAGATGCTACCTGTACGTTTTCATCAGTAAAAACTTCCAGCAATTTTTGTAAAGGTTCTGCCTGTACAAAAGGTTCGTCGCCTTGTACATTCACCACAATATCAACATCCATATCTGCAATGGCTTCTGCAATACGGTCGCTGCCGCTTTCGTGTTGTTTCTTACTCATTACTGCTTTGCCTCCATTGTTAACAATTTCGTTGTAAATAATTTCACTGTCGGTAACTACCATCACTTCGTCAAACAGGCTAGTGGCTACAGTATTATTATAAGTATGCAGGATAACTGTTTTATCGCCCAGTGGCTGCATCAACTTGGCCGGAAAACGGGTGGCAGCATAGCGTGCCGGTATCATGGCAATTTTTTTCATTTGGCAGATAAAATATTTTAAAATGATGGTGGCAGTTCAACAAACGATTGGTTACAATTTGTACACCGGTACTTTTTACTGTATGTTGCTGTTTGCCCAAATAAAACCTGGTTTTTAAGTTTACCCCAAAAATCCTGTGGGTCATTTATTTTTTCTTCAATCGTCATTGCATGTATTTTACACGAAGGGCAGGCAA
>DAOLYC010000005.1:0-22260 GCA_035425605.1 Ferruginibacter sp. | reverse complement strand
ATCCAGGCGAAACAGCACCCCAAAAATTATTTTTTCTCGATTGCTTTTGTATGATTTTCTTTTTCACTAAAATTTCTTCCAGCATAGCTTTTGCCCTTGTGTACTGGCTTCGACTTGTGCTCTCTTCTATATCAAGTAAAAAAGCAATCTCTTTATGCGAATAACCCTCAATGGCATATAGGTTTAAAACCGTTTTATAGCCCAATGGCAATGACCTTATACATTCCACTATTTGTTTTGCCTGCATGATGGACGGTATCATTTCTTCCCTAACATGCACTTTATTGGCGTGTGCAATATCAAGGCTGTCTGAAAACTTTTTATTTTTTTTAAGAATATTGATGCAGGTATGCACCACAATTCTTCTTATCCATCCTTCTAAAGCACCTTCATTACGGTATTGGTGTATTTGCGTAAAAATCTTTATAAACCCTTCCTGTAACATATCTTCAGCATCCTCCCGATTTTTTGCAAAACGGTAGCACACGCCCAACATTCTTGGGCTGAACCGGCTGTATAATGCTTCCTGAGCGGCAGCATTATTTCTCCTGCATCCTGTTAGCATGAGCTCTTCCGTCATATTTGTGCTTTGTTTACCCTAAATATAGACAAAATCCTTTGCATTTATGCTGCATTTGCTGATAAGTGAATTCAACCTTTTCTTTCAACTAATAAAAGCAAAACATTATCTTATTTAATATTGTTTAATAACCTGTTTTTTACATGCTACCGCTAATGATGTACTATTTAAATCTTGATTAATTAATACTGGCCCTAATTGCAATTATAACATTACTACCTGCAGCCACAATTCCTGAAGAATAAGGCCGGTATCTTTGGTTGGTAATATTTTCCCAACCGGTAGTTAAAAGCAGGTTTTTTGTTAGCTGATAAGATGCTTTTAAATTTAAAGTGTACCAATTGGGTGAATAGGGTTTGCCATTTTTATCTTTTGCATAAATATCGGTTTTTGATTGTTCGGATGGTGCCAGGTTTTCATTTTTAATTTTACTGTTGTACACTGCCGATGCTTCAACCATAAAATTTTTAAATTGGTATTTTAATAAAGTACTTCCATAAAATGGAGCAGCATGCCTCAACGCCACTTGTTCATTTTTTGTCTCGTCTGTTTCTTTTCCACTAATCCAGTTAGCATGTGTTTTTATGGATAATCCTGGGATAAAATAATATTCGGCACTGGCCTGTAATCCCCAAACGGTTGCCTTGGCAACATTTTGTAATGCTTCAACCCTGCTGTTTATACCATCAAAAATTATACTGTCTTGTCCGTTAAATGTAGTGGGTCGTTTTACAATTGCGTCTGTAAGTATGGTATGAAAACCATTCAGTTCAACCCTTAATTTTTGATTGATGTTTTTTACAATACCTATCTCAAAATTCCATGCATATTCAGGTTTAAGATTAGGATTAGGAACTGTTAAATTACCAGGTGAGCTTTCAAACAATTTTCCAATATCATCTACATTGGGCATGCGGTAACCTGTAGAAATATTACCGTTAAACTGCCAGGTTTCCTGTGGCCGGTAAACCAGGCCCAGGTTGCCTGTAAAAGCTCCGTCTTTTATTTTTGCATCCTGGTAAGGGAATTTAATAAAGCTGGTATCGAAACTTGCATTGAGTGTATTGTAGCTGTAGCGCAATCCTCCGGTTAGTGTAATTACAGGCAATAAGTTTACTTTATAGCTACTGTAAATACCCGTAGTACTCCAGGTGCTACCATCTGGGTATCTGCTAATAGCTGGCGCCACCACATTTGTATTGATATTTGTTTTACTACCAAAAGAACCAACTTTATTATACACATACTCTACTCCATAAAATAATTCACCCTTGCCTAACTTTTTATCTGCATCAAAATTAATACTTACTGCATTCACTTTTTCTGATTGTATGTTTCTAGTAGATGATGCTCTAGTTCTGTCTATCCGGCTTTCATCATAATTCTGGTATGCAATGGTTACCCGTGCATTATCATATAATTTATTTTTTTTGCTGTGCAAAAACTGTAGGTTATGCATACGCCATAGCATTGGGCCATAATTCCATTCAGCAAACCTTAATTTACCATTGCGATATTGTATCAACCTGTCGTAGCGTGGGGCATCTCCTGTACCTGCATACGTAAAACTGTATTCTATATTAAAATTATCAGTTGGCTTATAACGTATTTTCTGTAAAAAATTAATTTGATCATAACCACTGAATCGCTGTATTCGTGAGTTGTCGTTTTTCACTATGCTGTCAAAACCATTAATCCTTTCAACATATTCGGGACGCTGGTAACTATCCTGCCCGCCATGTTTACCCATTTTTAAGTCATCAAATTTGCTATAGGTAAATGATGAGAGTAGAGAAAGTTTTTTCCAGCCGGCATTTATATCTGCATGAAAAGTAGTTTCATTGTTGGCAGATGAATATCTTGCCAATGCACTACCACTTATCAGCATTTTTTTATCTTTTGAAAATCGGGCATTTAGTGTGTGAAAATCCATAACACCACCAATAGCATCGCTGCCATAAATTAATGAACCCGGACCAAAAATAACTTCGGCAGTTTGTGTACTTAAAGCATCAATACTAATGATGTTTTGCAGGTTACCACTTCTGTAAATGGCATTGTTCATACGAACACCATCTACAACCAATAAAATTCGATTGGTGGCAAAGCCACGTATCATTGGGCTGCCACCGCCTAACTGACTTTTTTGAATAAAAACAGTACCTGTTTGGTTTAACAGATCGGCAGATGTTTGAGGGTTGTTTCTCAGTATTTCGGATTTATTAATTTTGGTTATTTTATTGGGTACTTCATTTATTTTTTGTTCCCATTTGTTTACAGAAACTACTACTTCTGTAAGGTTTAGCTGTTTATTTGCCGTATCGGTGCTGTTAATTTTTTTTTGTGCCAATAATGAACTTGTTACCAATAGAAAACCTACTGGCATAATTATCTTTTTCATAAATCCAGGTTTTTATAAATAAATAATGCTGCTTTATAAGCATAACAATTTGAACGCACCAATAGTAAAGTGCGTTTTAAAAAGTGTAATATCTATATTTGAGGAGGTTGAGTAAAAGACAGGGAAGGGTATAGTGGCAATCTTTCATCAAATACAAACCAGTGTTTAGCTATTAGCTTCCAGTTTCTTTCATGTATGATTTCAATATGGCTTTTTAAATCCGTAGAAAATAAAAACTTAAAGGCTGACTTACTTATCGGATTATCCTGATTATCTTTTTCTGTATTTTTTTTATGAATAGATATAATCATAGTTTCTTCTTCATCAAAATATCCAGTTAGTATTACCATTCCTTCTTTTGTATGGTATTTTTTTACATCAAAAAATTTATCATTTACTAATATCTCTTTGCCGGCTCTAATCCAAACTAAATCTTTTTTTGCAATGTGTATAGTTTGTAAATGAACAGATTTCATTTTTTCCTCAACAGCTTTGTGAAGTAAACTTTCTTTAATAATGAATTTTATGGAAAATAATAAAGGAACTGTTACTATCAGTAAAAATATAAAGGCAATTATTTGTTTGTGCAACTTGTACATGCAGGCCAAATGAATATTTGAATAAACAAAAATAAGTAAAAACAGCTTTGTAATACTCATCCAAAAATAACCAGTGGGTTATTGGTTATTGGATTTTTTATTAAGGTAGCATTTACATCAAATACATTTTTTATTAGTGCAGAACTAAGTATGTCATTGGGTTTGCCATTTGCTTTTAATGCTCCCTCTTTAAAGAAAAATAATTTATCGGCAAATTGAATGGCCAGGTTAATATCGTGCATTACAGCTACCAAAACTGTATTATCATTGGCAAACTCTTTTGCAACTTGTAAAAATTCCTGTTGATAATTTATATCAAGGCTGTTAAGTGGTTCATCTAAAAAAAGATATCGAAAACCTTTTGTTGGTTTTTCCCATATCTGAGCCAGTACACGGGCATATTGTACACGCTGTTTTTCGCCACCGCTTAATGTTAAATAGTTTCTTTCTTTAAAAGGCTCCAGGTTCATACGTTCCATAACCTGGTTACAAATGTTGAGGTCATTTTTAGTAGGATTAAAAGGAAAATGCGGATATCGCCCCATCATCACTACTTCCTCCACCATCAAAGGAAAACTAAGTTCGGGCTGTTGGCTCATCACAGCTCGGTGTTTTGCAAGATCACTTTTTTTTAGATTTGTCATTAATTCATTTTCATAATATACATTGCCGGCATATTTCTGAATTTCGCCACTGAATACTTTTAAGTAAGTTGATTTGCCCGAACCATTTGGTCCAAGAATCATATTGAATTCGCCGGGATAAAATTCAGTACTGATATCGGTAAGAATTAATTTTTCGCCAATGCTATAACTTATATTTTCTGTTTTAAGCATTGTAACCTCCTTTTTCGTTTATTACATTAAAACGTTTAAGTAATACAATAAAAACAGGTGCACCTACTAAAGAAGTTATAATGCCAATAGGCACTTCGGCCGGAGCCAGCACCAGCCTGGCACTCATATCGGCCAGCACCAGTAACAATGCACCCAGCAACATGGATGCTGGAAGTAGTTTTTTATTATCGCTGCCAATAAGTAATCGTAAAACATGTGGCACTATTAATCCCATAAAACTTATTACACCCACAAATGCAGTTGCTACCGAAACCATTGCTGTGTTCAGCAGCATCACTCTCATTTTTAATTTATCTGCATCAACTCCCAGGTAGCCTGCTTCTTCTTCGCCTAACAATAAAGTATTAAGTTGTTTGGAATACCGTAATGAAAATGTAAAAATGATTGCTGCTACCGTACCTACAATAAAAACCTGTTGCCACGATGCACCGGAAAATGTTCCCAGGTTCCAAAAAGTTATACTTCTTGCTTGAGGATCCCTTGCTATATAACTCATAAATCCGGTACCACTTAAACAAACTGCATTTACAGCAATACCTATCAAAAGCAACGACATGATGGATACTCTTTTTGCATTTTTAGCCAGGGCATATACAATATAAGTTGCCAGTAATGCACCAATAAAAGCAACAATGGGAACCAGCAATGGCCCTGTAATGCTTTTGATTGACGGGCTAAAATTTGGCGCCATTACAAAAACAATAGAAGCTCCAAGAGCTGCGCCGGCACTAGTGCCTACTAAGCCCGGCTCTACAATTGGATTTCGGAATAAGCCCTGCATTAACACACCACTTACCGCCAGTATGGCACCGGTTATGGCGCATAATAAAACTCTTGGTAGCCTTAACTGAATAAAAACGCCTTCATAAATATTTGCCGGATCTTTTCCATAAAAAAAATGTTTTAGTGAAGAATACATTTCTGATGGTAATATGGATACGGCACCAAACGCAATGGCGCAAATCAACACTATAATCAACAAGATGATTAAAACCGGAATGAAGAATTTATTTTTTCTGAGCACTTGTAGTTGGATGAAGCAGGTTAATTAATTTGATGATATTGTCGCCTGTACGGGGTCCAAAATAAATAAGATCATGTTCTTCAAAGCGTACAATTCGTTTATTTTTTCCGGCATTGGTTAGCGATACACCGGGAACGCTGCTTATGAATTTGTCCATACTGCCCATTCGGTCGTAACCAAAATCTGTTGCAATAATTATATCAGGATTTGCCAGTGCAACAGCTTCGGCACTCATTTCACGGGCGCCTTTTCCATTGTATGTTGCAGGCGAACATCCTGCCAGGCGAATCATCTTATCGCCTACACTATTGCGGCCACTCATTACAAAATATGTATTGTTACGCAATCCAAAATGAATAATCATCACCTTTAATGAATCGGTTATATGAAGGGCATTTAAGGTATCGGCAGCCCTTGCAATACCTTCATTCATTTTATTGATGATAGAATCTGCAACATTTTCTACGCCAAAAAAATTACCCAGTTGTTTTAATAATACTTTGGCACTGTCAATTGTGTTGGCTCCGCCAAATGCCTTTATATTTAAACCGGCTTTGGTAATCTGGGGCAATACATTTTCAGGTCCTATATCGTTACTATGAATTACAAGGTCGGGGTTCATAGCTATAATACCTTCGGGATTTAATGCCCGATGATAGCCTACTGTTTTCAACAGTTTGGCACTATCGGGATAGGTACTGCTTAAATCAACCGCTACAATATTATGGCCTTTACCTAATGCAAAAACATATTCGGTTAATTGTTTTGATAAGCAAACAATACGCATATCTTTTGTGCCATCCATTTCCCTGTTACCAAACCTGCCACAGGAAATAAATAGTATTGATAAAGCAATTGCAATAAAAGTTACTTTTTTCATTATGATATATTTAAAAGCAAAGAGGCAGTTAGTTAAACTGCCTCTTTTATTTTTACTTAATGTTATATTTCAAACTTAAACCACCAAAAACATTTGCATGTCTGGGGCCTGCAATGTAAGTGTCGGTATATTGGTTTACAAAAATCATGATAGGATATTTTGTATCAGTTATATTATTTACTGCAAAATAAGTATCCAGGTCAAAACGTCCGAAACTATGTTTATACCCCAGTTTTGCATTTAATAAACTATAACTTCCTGCATGATAAAGGATGCTAGTAACACCGTTTACAACTACACCAGCAAGTTCGCCGGTTTGTGTACCAAGCGAAGTAACTTCCTGTTTATCTTTATAAGAATAAGTGAAGTTGGCATAAATGCCTGGTTTTGTAGTAACATCCATACCAAAATTTACGGTTACCCTTGATACACCGGGTACCCTATGTCCACTATAATCTTTGGTTAATGCAGAATCTTTTTGTGGCAAGCTTTGTGTTTTGCCAATTGTTTGAAAACTGAAATCTTTGTATGTATAATCAGCAAATGTAAAATTAGCAAAAGGAGCTACCGAAGTAAAGAAACCGTTTGATGATTCATAAGCGGTAAATTTTACCAGGGCTTCAAAACCGTTATCAACCTGCTTTCCGCCGCTTACAACATAATTATATAATACAGCAGTATTATTAGGATTTGGTACTGCAATAGTTGTTAATTTATCGGCAAATACTGCATGGAAAAATGCTAACTGATAGTTTAATTTATTTTTAAGCAAAGTTCCTTTAGAACCAATTTCAAACTGATTGCCAATTTCTGGTTTAAGATGGCTGTTTACAATTCCCGAGTTGGGGCCTAAAGAAGAGCTGTATGGGATATAAAATAAAGCACTTACAGGATCTTTATAACCTTTGCTATATGCAATGTATGCAGAGATATTTTTGTTAAACACCTTATTGATGGCCACATGTGGCGATACCCTGAACTTATATGTTGTATCGTAGTGAGTGGGTTTGTTTGGTGTTGAGGCCGAATAAAACCTGTCATCTAAAGTTATTTTCATATTACTAATGCCTAAACCTGCAGTAAAAGAAAAATCACTGGGCAAGGCTAAAGTCCACTCGGTAAATAAAGATATAGTTGCCGATGTGCTATAAACATTGGAAGTGTTTGAACCAATTATATAATAATATGGATTACCGTAAACCCAGTTGGCTGCAGTATCCTGTGGATTTTTTATCATTGAATAACCAAGAGTTGTAGAGTTTTGTCTTTGCGTTTCCACACCGGTAATTCCATTAAGGCTTATATTTTTCCCTATAGAAAATTTAGTATCAAAGGTTGAACGCAATCCAAAGTTGGTAGAAGCTTTATCTGTCCAACCGCCTGCCGAACTTACATTGCTGTTAAAAGCAGTACCAAAAACAGAAGTGGTATTACTAACTTTATTGTTAAACATATATGTATGACCAATGCCTGCCCGTACTGTATATACCTGGCTATGTGCATTGTTTCTGATATACCTGATATTGCCTGTATAATCTTCGTTTTCGAATTGGGTATAAGTTAACTCACCGCTTCTTTGATCGTAACTATTGCTGTAGCCACCATACACATTTATGCTTTGCTTTGTATTGGGTTGAAAACTTCCTGCAAGGTTTACAAAATCTTTATGCGATTTATTATGGATAGTAAAACCATCAGATTTTTGATGACCATAATTTACTAAAATTGAAGAATGGTCGGTACCCATTTGAAAATGTGTTGTATATCGTTGTAAGCCATAATTACCTATAAGAATATCCTGGCCAATAGATGTTTTACCTGCCTCGGGTTTTATAGTATTTAAGTTTACAACACCGGCAATAGCTAATCCGTAAAGTGTACCGGCAGGGCCTTTTACGATTTCGGTATTTCCAATTGAACCAAAATCAATATCATCCATTGTTGTAATTCCTTCGGCATCGGTTACCGGAAAACCATTCAGGTAAACTTTATATCCTTGCCCATCAAAATTACTGCTAACACCTCGTGTGCCTCTTGCGCCATTGCCATATCCCCTGATATTAAATTGCTGGCCAGATCCTACAGCTCTTCTGTTCATGGTAACGCCAGGCACATTTACATTAATGGCTTCATCTAAAAACAAACCGGTACCTCTTTTTATTTCTGTACTTGCAAGTTTGCTTATTGATGCTGGTTGATATAAAAGTGATTTATTTGGATTTGAAGTTGCGGTTATTTCAACTTCATTAAGGCTTGATGTAACCCGTACCAGGGAAATATTAATATTGTCGTTACAGTTTTTAATATTGTATCTAACCGTTTCGTATCCAACAAAAGAAATTGTTATAACCGAAGTTTTACTGCAATCAACTGTAAATTCCCCGTTTTTATCAGTTGTTGTTGTACTACCACCACTTTGTAAAATCGTGGCGCCCATTAATGGGTTGTTGTTGGCAGCATCCATCACTTTGCCAGAAATGGTTTTCTGTGCAAAAGATGTAAATGATGCCAGGCATAGTAATAATATGATGAAATGTTTCATTTTAACACGTTTAATATAAATAATATAGAATCGCCCTATCTAATTCTTAATATAATTACAAAGAATTAAAAAGAGCTGCAACTGCAGTTTATGCAGCATTTAATTTATTACTAACAAAATTTAGGTGGAGGAGCCGGAGCTGGATAAACCAGCCTGGTAATAACTTCGGAAAAAACCGGAAACTGGTGTTTGATAATTTCCCAGCTATTTTGAATGGTAATGATGTTTACTTCATTATTTTTTGGATAGAATACAAACGTAATCAATACTTGGTTTACAAGGTTACTTGCATCATCATTCTGTTCAATAAGCCCTATTAATTTTTTAACTAGTTTATCTTCCTTAAGATCGTAAAATCCTGTAAACTCAGCAATGGTACCCGATGTTTTAAAAGATTTAACATCAAAAAGTTTTCCTTCATGCAATATTTCCTTTCCTTTTTTTACCCAAACAATTTCAGATACAGAAAGCCTGATGGTTTCAATTTTTTCTGTTTTAAAACGTACTCTTCTTTGTTGATGTAAAATTGTTTGTTTAATAAAAATACCTGCTGCAAAAAAAAGCGGCAATGCTGTAAGCAATATAAAACCCAGTGCAGTAGTCTGTTTTTTAAAGAAACTCATGTATAATAAAAGTAAGCTAAGGTAGGATTTATTTTTTTCTGACTAAGCTGTCAGCAGGATAATTTGCCTTTATAGTATCTCTAATAGCAGTTACCCAATTAGCAATTGCCAATTTTTGCTGATTGTTAAGTACAGCATCTCTATGAATCCACAAATAACTATTAAGAGGCATATTGTCCTTTTTTACTTCTTCATTGGTTTCTTCTAATTTTTTATATTGTCTGCGAATAGGGTAACTGGCAAACTCTGAGAAATTAAGATGTTTTTTACCATCATCAATATGATCTTTTAACCACCAGGCAAATGGTTGAATATTACTATACCAGGGATAAACAGTATTATTACTATGGCAATCATTACAACTAGTTTTTAAAATCAATTGAACATCTGCTGGTACAGTATATAGATTGGTAATATCATTAGGGCTTATTCCTTCGGCTTGATTTTTTTCAGGCCTGAAAAATTGAATTACGATAAATGCCAATAATAAAATTCGAAATGTTATTTTCAGTATTTTTTTTAACATAAAAAGTGAATAATAATTTATTTAAATTAAAATATCTCCGGTCATATCTTTTGGAACTGGTAAATTCATTATTTTTAAAATTGTAGGCGCTACATCGCCCAGTTTACCAGGATTAATTTTTCTTTCTTTGTGGTTACTAATTAAAAACAAAGGAACCAGGTTTAAAGTATGGGCCGTATTTGGTGTACCATCTTCATTAATAGCATAATCTGCATTACCATGATCGGCAGTTAACAAAACTGTATAATCGTTTTCTAATGCAGCACTAACTACTTTGTTTACACATTTATCAACAGTTTCTACAGCTTTTACAATTGCCTCCCAAACACCTGTATGGCCTACCATGTCTGCATTTGCGAAGTTCAGGCAAATAAAATCTGTCGATTTTTTATTTATCTCTGTAACTATTGCATCGGTTACTTCATAGGCGCTCATTTCTGGCTGTAAATCATAAGTAGCAACTTTTGGCGATGGAATCATAATTCTTCTTTCTCCTTCAAAAGGCACTTCTCTGCCACCACTAAAAAAGAAACTTACATGCGGATATTTTTCTGTTTCTGCAATACGAATTTGTGTTTTTTTATTTTGCTCCAGTATTTCACCAAGTGTATTTTTTAAATCATCGTTTTCAAAAATAACAGGTACATTTTTAAACTTATGATTGTATTGAGTCATGGTGGTATAAAACAAATCAAGTTTTTTCATACCAAATTCGGGCATATCGGTTTGTGTTAGTACTTCTGTAATTTCACGGCAACGATCTGTTCTAAAATTAAAACAGATAACTGCGTCACCATCCTTAATAGTAGAATCTGTAAGAGTATTATTTATTATCGGTTTTATAAACTCATCGGTTACTGCATCTTCATAAGATTTTTTTACAGCTGCAATAATATCATTGGTTTTATAACCTATTCCGTTAACTAAAGCATCATAGGCAAGTTTAACCCGTTCCCAGCGTTTATCTCTATCCATGGCATAATAGCGGCCAGTTATACTTGCAATATTACCGGTAGAATTTGAAAGGTGATTTTGCAGGTCTGTTAAAAATTGCAAACCGCTTTTAGGGTCAGTATCTCTTCCATCGGTAAAAGCGTGTATATAAACTTTATTTAAATCATTTGCTTCGCATAAATCAATTATTGCTTTTAAATGATTGATGTGAGAATGAACACCTCCATTACTAACTAAACCAATTAAATGCAGTGGTTTATTATTTTCTTTTGCGTAATTGATAGCGTTTAATAAAGATTTATTTTTTGCCATTTCACCATTTCTAATTGCTACATTTATTCGTTGCAGTTCCTGGTAAACAATACGGCCGGCACCTAAGTTTAAATGTCCAACTTCGCTATTGCCCATCTGTCCATCTGGCAGCCCTACATTTTCGCCACAGGTTATTAATGTGGTATTAGGATATTTTGCATATAATCCGCTTACAAACGGAGTATCAGCGTTTTGTATTGCATCGCTTTTTTTTACTTTGCCTAGTCCCCAGCCATCCATTATTATTAATATTACTTTATTATTTTCCATTGTATAAAACTAAAATATTTGCAGCTAATAATTGATGAATATTGTCATTAAGTATAAAAATTGGCAGTTTATAGTAATTTAATATCCATTGGCACGTTTTTAGATAAATAATAGCTGTAAATTTAAAGGATATGAAAAATATTTTTACTTTAATTACTATTGGTACATTAATGAGTTCCTTCACTTTATTTTCAAGTATTGATGAAGTGATTAATGCTATGAAAGCAGGTAATGCATCAGAAGTTGCAAAATATTTTGATAACACAATAGAACTAAACCTGCCCACTAAGAGCAATAACTATAGTAAAAGCCAGGCAGAGTTAGTGCTGAAAGATTTTTTTACAACCAATGTTGTTAAAAGTTTTGCAGTAATTCATAAAGGCGAAAACTCAGGGTCGCAATATTGTATTGGAACACTGGTTACCAAAAACGGATCCTTCCGCACAACTATCTTTATGAAACAAAAAGGCGATAAACAATTTATACAAGAAATTACTTTAGAATAAAAGTACTGGATATAAAAAAGAATATGTTCCCCGGATTTTTCCGGGGTTTTTATTTTGTACCAATACCGCTTTTATATTTTGAGCATTTATGTTTTAGGTATCAGTTTGTTCTTAGCTTTGCTATCATGGATTTTGAAAAGCAATTACAACAGCTAATAAAAAATGCCCTTGCCGAAGATATGGGTGATGGTGATCACTCAACCTTGTCTTCAATTGATAAAGATGCAGAGGGGAAAGCGATATTGAAAATTAAGGAAAATGGCATACTTGCCGGCTTGTATGTTGCCGAAAAAATTTTCAGCTATATGCAACCCAACATTTTATTTACAGCATTTAAAAAAGATGGCGATGCTATGCAATATGGCGAAACTGCATTTGAAGTAAATGCAAAAGTGCATACTATTTTGCAATGCGAAAGGCTGGTACTTAACTGTATGCAACGCATGAGTGGAATTGCAACATTAACACATCAATACACAAAAAAATTACAACCATATAAAACCAGGCTGCTCGATACAAGAAAAACAACACCAAACTTTCGCCTATTAGAAAAAGAAGCAGTTAAAATTGGCGGTGGTGTTAATCATCGCTTTGGTTTGTATGATATGATAATGCTAAAAGATAACCATATTGATTACTGTGGCGGTATTGAAATGGCTATTGAAAAAGCATATAAATATGTACAGCAAAATAAACCGGGATTAAAGATAGAAGTAGAAACAAGAAATATTGAAGATGTAAAAAAAGTTATGGCAACCGGAAAAGTTGACCGTATTATGCTTGATAATTTTACACCAGAACAAATTACACAGGCTTTAAAAATAATACAGGGAAAATATGAAACCGAAGCCAGCGGAGGGATAAATATTAATAACATTGAAGCTTATGCAGCAACTGGAGTTGATTTTATATCGAGTGGCGCAATTATTCACCAGGCAAGAAGTTTGGATTTAAGTTTAAAAGCAAAACTGCTTTGATGCAATTGCAAAAATTTTAAAATCTTTAAAATCATGCATAAGAAAAAAATAAATTCATTTGGAGGATTGGTTTACTCTACCGACCCAAATTTTATATTTACTGGTGAAACAAATAACGAACAGGAAACTGTTGAACCGGCTATACAAAAATTACAGATTAGGTTAGATACTAAACACAGGGCAGGTAAAGCAGTTACATTAATAGAGGGATTTAAGGGTACAGCCAACGACCTTGATGACCTGGGTAAAAAATTAAAGTCATTTTGTGGTACCGGGGGTTCTGTAAAAGATGGCGATATAATGATACAGGGTGATAACCGGGAAAAAGTTTTACAATGGTTATTAAAGAATGGTTATAAAAATGCTAAAAAAACATAGCATATATTCTATAAAATTTTTCCATTATAGTTGAGATATGATTTTTAGTCATAAACGATATTTAAAATTAGGGCACTGAAAATTACAATAAGTAGTTTTATTTATATGTAAATTTACATCAAACAGCAAGCATGATCTCTAAAATATCAGAAGGGATTACCATAAGTATCGAAACGTATTACCAACCAGAATACAGTAATCCTGTAAATGGAGAATTTATGTTTGCATACCGAATCACCATTTTAAATAGCAATGCTTTTGCAGTAAAACTTTTACGCAGGCATTGGCATATTTATGATAGTAATGGAAGTTATAGAGAAGTAGAAGGCGAAGGTGTGGTAGGCTTACAACCTCAAATTGATCCCGGCAAATCGTACCAATACATAAGTGGCTGCAACCTTCGATCAGAAATTGGTAAAATGCACGGAACCTATCTTATGGAAAATATCAACAACAAAAAGACATTTAATGTTATTATTCCTGCATTTGATATGTGTACCCCTTTTAAATTGAATTGATTTAACCTTTAATTATCTATTTTTAACTTACTTTTATGTTGTCATCAATCGATGAGATTGCTACAAATCCATTTAACTTTTTTAATACTGTAAATTATCAAAAAAAATGGAAAGCAATTAATTACTAATGTTCTATAAAACCGGTAGAAACATAATGGCAAAAATCACTTTTTCAAACAGTAACAACGAATTTTATCAAAGTTTAAAAGCCTCTGTAGAGCAATACTTTAAGCAAAACAAAATTAAAAAAACCGGCGACTGGAGGTTGTTTATAAAAACAATAGTATTGGTTACTGCAGCCATAACTCTTTACTATTTATTATTATTGGCTCCGTTGAGCGGCTGGATGGCATTATTGTGCTGTGTTATTTTAGGTTTTACGTTGGCATCAATTGGCTTTAGTACCATGCATGATGCAAATCATGGCAGTTATTCAACAAAACAAAAACTCAACGATTTTATGGGCTTAAGTTTAAATGCACTTGGCGCCAGTTCATATTTCTGGAAACAGAAACATAACATTATTCACCATACCTACACCAATGTAGATGGTATTGATGATGATATTGCAAAAAGCCCCATCATACGCCAGTGCGAATCGCAAAAATGGGTTCCGGCACATAAAGTACAATACCTGTACCTTTTGCCTATTTATTCTTTGTCAACTATTTTCTGGATATATATTATGGATTTTACAAAATATTTTTCCCGTAAAATTTATACAACCGATGCCTGGAAAATGTCAACAAAAAATCATATCATCTTTTGGGCTACAAAAATTTTGTACTTATTTTTTTATGTTGCATTACCAATAATGGTTTGGGGTTTTTTACCCTGGTTAGCAGGATATATGGTATTAAATGTAGTGATGGGCATTACATTATCACTTGTATTTCAACTGGCACATGTAGTAGAAAACACAGAGTTTGAACATGTGCCATTAGATGCCAGTAAGCATATTGAAACAGCCTGGGCCGAACACCAAATTAAAACAACATCAAATTTTGCAATGGGTAACCAGGTAATTTCATGGTTTGTAGGAGGATTGAATTACCAGATTGAACATCATCTTTTTCCTCGAGTAAGTCATATACATTACCCGGCCATTAGTAAAATAGTTATGGCTAAATGCGCCGAATTTAATTTGCCATATAATAAATACAAAACAATGTCCGGCGCATTAATCTCACATTTCAAGGTTATGAAATTTTTAGGTAAAAAACCTTCAGTTATTTTACAAGAAGTAAAGGTTGCATAATTTTAGGGCTTGTATTTTGCGGTAGCAAAAAGGGTTTCATCATCTGTAGCCATTAACTGCTGTAATGTTGTTTTAGGGTTCTTCTGCATATATTTTTTTACAATTTGCCAACCGGCAAAGCTACCAATGTTGCCTGGTGAAGCCTCTCCCAACTCTTGTGTTTTTGGTCCTTCACCAATATAATTTTTGATGATATTATTATCAATAGTTTGTAAAAAATTATTTTGTACAAACAATGCCCATACCGATGGTTCGTGTTCGTACACTGCTTTTAACTGTTCTTTTGTATAACCTATCAATTTATATTCCTCTGTTTGCGGAAGTAGTTTAGATAAAACAAAAAGCCGCTTACCTTTTTCAATCATCTGCTGCACCAACGGTTTATCATCCATCTTTTCGGGATAAAGGTCGTTAATCACATTCTTCATACAGTTTACAGTAATGTAATCGGGAGTAAACCGGTTGCTAATATAATCAGGATATGTTTCCTGAACCAATGCAGACTTGTACAACGAAAAGTTTTTACCAAGATGATGATGAAGCCCAATGATGAAGGCGTCATCACTTAAAATGTCGCCATAACCATCAAGCGGGCCAATATAAGTGATAATTTTATTGCGGTCTTTAAAGGCAGGGAAATAATATTTCACATATCTTAATGCCTGTTTTATTTCTTGTTCATACTTGCCAAAATCTTTAAACACTGCTGATGCAGAATCATATACCGGTTTGTACGCCGTTATAAAACCATGCACATAAGCAGCAGTGCTATCGGTGCTCCATTTAGGATCGGCATTTAAAATGGTTGCAATAAAATTTTCTCCAAAAGAAGGGTATGCAGCAATAAGTTTATCAAAGTTTTGGGTAAAATTTACGGTGTCCAATGTAAAAAGCCCTTGTTCAAACCGCATTGTGTTCAATTGTACTTTAATATTTGAAACATCGGGGTTGCTATTGTTTTTACACGAAAAAAATATTGTAGCGGCAATAATAAATCCAAAAACTATTCTCATTTTCTTAAATTAACTTTACAAATAAATAAAATTATTTCTAAAAGTAAAGTTAAGCCCCTTTAAGGGGTTGCGTTATGAAAATATTTCTGGCACAACAAAACTATCATATTGGTAATTTTGAAAGCAACACACAAAAAATTATCAGTGCAATAGAATATGCAAAGCAACAAGGTGGCGAGCTGGTTGTTTTTAGCGAACTGTGTATTTGTGGTTATGCCCCACGGGATTTTTTAGAGTTTGAAGATTTCATCAATAAAAGCTATGCTGCCATTGATATAATAAAACAATATGCAGATACGATTGCTGTTTTAATTGGTGCACCAGACAGAAATGCTGTTAAAGAAGGCAAAGATTTGTTTAATGCAGCCTTTATGCTGTACGAAAAAGAAATAAAATCCGTAGTACACAAAACCTGTTTACCTAATTACGATGTATTTGATGAATACAGGTATTTTGAACCTGCTTATGATTGGCACATCATCAATTTTAAAGGTAAAAAACTGGCGGTTACTATTTGCGAAGATATTTGGAATCTGGGCGATAATCCTTTGTATCGTATTTGCCCAATGGATGAATTGATGAAACAGCAGCCCGATGTAATGATTAATTTATCTGCATCGCCTTTTGATTACACACACAACGAAGACAGGAAAGCAACCATAAAAGCAAATGTTACCAAATATAAATTGCCATTGTTTTATTGCAATGCCATTGGCAGCCAAACAGAAATTGTTTTTGATGGTGCATCGCTTGTTTTTGATGCCAAAGCTAACCTTTGTGGTCAACTGCCCATGTTTGAAGAAGCCATACAGGGTTTTATTTTAAATGACGATGGAGGTATTGATGCCCCCGTTATTGAACCTGCCAGCCGTATGCCGGATAAGGAATTGGAACCAACTGAATTTGAAGAAAACCTTAACATTAAACAGGTGCATGATGCTATTGTGATGGGTATTGCAGATTATTTTGCTAAAATGGGTTTTAGTAAAGCAATACTTGGTAGTAGCGGAGGGATAGACAGTGCAGTTACATTAGCTTTAGCCTGTACAGCTTTAGGAAATGAAAATGTAAGGGCTGTATTAATGCCTTCGCAGTTTTCAACTTCACATTCGGTAAATGATGCAGAACAATTAAGTTTAAATCTGAAAAACCCTTACGATATTATTCCCATAGAAAATATTTATAAAAGTTTTTTAGAAGAACTGAAACCAGTTTTTAAAGACTTGCCATTTAGCGTGGCCGAAGAAAATATACAAAGTCGCAGCCGTGGAAATTTATTGATGGCCATTGCCAATAAGTTTGGATATATCTTACTTAACACATCCAATAAAAGCGAACTGGCAACGGGTTATGGAACTTTATATGGTGATATGGCAGGCGGGCTGGGTGTTTTAGGCGATTGCTATAAACTGCAAGTATATGCCCTGGCAAAATATATCAACAGGGAAAATGAAATAATTCCTGGAAATATTATTATAAAGCCACCAAGTGCAGAGCTACGGCCAGGACAAAAAGATTCTGATTCGTTGCCCGATTATGAAATACTTGATAAGATATTATACCAGTATATTGAAAGAAGGAAGGGGCCAAATGAAATAAAAGCACAAGGATTTGATGCTGCCCTGGTTAACAGGGTTTTAAAAATGGTAAACGTAAATGAATATAAACGAAACCAGTTTTGCCCCATCATACGTATATCAGCAAAGGCATTTGGTGTGGGCCGAAGGATGCCAATAGTTGGAAAATATTTGAGTTAATGTATTTTTTTTAAAGTATTGGATGTTTCAAATGCCAATCAGTAGCTTTTTGATATATATCAGCAACATGCAGCACTATATCTTCTCCAAATCTAGGGCCAACAATTTGTAATCCTAACGGCATTCCGTTATTACTAAATCCACAGGGTACACTTATTGCAGGTAGACCATAATCGCTAAATGGTTCAGTATTGGAGCCTTCTAAAGCAAATGGCCCCAGTTTTTTTGCTTCATCAATAGTTGGCGTTATGGAAGTAGTAACAGGCAGCATTAATACATTGCAATCAGAAAAAAGGGTTCCGGAAATCGTATTCCGTTCATTCTCCAGTTTTATTTTATCATCTTCATATTCGGCAATTGATACTTCTTTTATTTCATTTTTTAAATCTTTCAGCGTTTCCTCATCATAAAGATGTTTATATTTTTTAATTAACGGTTTATGTAACAATGCCAGTTCATACTCAAACACTACAGAACCAGCAAATTCTTTAGAAAGATCAACTTTTTTTGTGTAGTAACCCATTGATGTAAAAACTGCAATTGCTTTTCTGAAAATAGTTTCCACTTCTATTGATGCTTTATATGCACTTGGTATTCCAATGCGTAAAATATTATTTTTATTAAATGATTTACTATCATCATTTTTGTTGCTACGATTAACAGCACTTTCTTCAGCCATTATATTCAATAAAATAGCAGCATCCACTGCTGAGCGGCAAATAGGACATACATGGTCAAAACTTAAGGATACCGGTATAACGCCTTGCATACTAACTAATCCATGGGTTGGTTTAAAACCTGTAATGCCACAACATGCAGGCGGCAGCCTGCATGAGCCTCCTGTATCTGTGCCTACTGATGCATAACACATACCTGTAGCTACCGCTGCTGCCGAACCTCCTGATGAACCACCTGAAATATAATTTGGATTCCATGGGTTGTGTACAGCTCCAAAATAACTTATTACTGATGTTGTGCCCAATGCAAACTCATGCATATTTGTTTTGCCAACGCAAATGGCTCCTGCAGCTTTTAGTTTTTTTACAACAGTTGCATCATTATCAGGCACCCGGTTTTTAAATACGGCACTGGCAGCAGTTGTTTTTATTCCTGCTGTGTCAATATTGTCTTTATAAGAAATTGGTATTCCATGCAGTGGGCCACGCCATTTCCCTTCTTTAATCTCTTTTTCTGCAATGGTGGCTTCTGCCAAAGCGCTGTTGGCAGTTACGGTAATAAATGCATTTAGTGTAGGATTTAATTGTTCAATTTTTTTTAAACAAGCCTTAGTAATGGCAACTGGAGAAACTTTACCTTGTTTTATTAATTTGCTTAATTCTTCAATGCTGAAAAAAATATAATCAATTGGTTGTTGCTTAAAATTGCATCCCGTTACTCCAAATCCTGCAGTTGCTAATATAGAATTTTTAAGAAATTTTCTTCGTGAGTTGTTGCTCATGATAAAGATATGATATTTGCAATGGCTGTTAAATGCGGATATCCTTATATTTTTTCAACTACAACTGCAGTTCCATAAGCTAAAACTTCGGTAACTCCGTTCATCACATCATTAGCATCGTATCGCATATTAATGATGGCATTGGCGCCTTGTTCATTGGCATGTTGTATCATAAGCTGGTAGGCTTCTTCCCTGGTTTTTTCACAAAGCTCTACATATATACTTAGTTTTCCGCCAACCAAAGTTTGAAAACCACCGGCTATATTTCCTAAAATACTACGACTGCGTACTGTAATGCCTCTAATTACACCAATATGTTTGGTTATTTTATAACCTTCCAGGTTGTTAGCTGTAGTAATTAAATTAGTATCAACCATAAAAAAAGTTTTGTATGAAGTTAGTATCATTTTAACAAAGTTTTGCCCTGTACTTAAATTCGGCAAAATTATTGTTGATACTTAGTTCGTAAATTGCAAACTATCTTTTAAAAAAGGATACTTCAATTTAAATGAATATTAAATAGAAAAAAATTAAAGCTCAATAAAGATAAAATGCACAAGAGTGCGACGCCTGTGAAGTTGAAAATTGATTTACAGCCGGGCTCAAAAAAAAATAAAAATTATGGCTCAAACTTCTGAAGACATTCGTTTACTAAACGAAAAAATTACACATGCATCTGGCTTTGTTACCCGAATTAATGATGAATTAAGTAAAGTAATTGTTGGCCAACAGGCAATGATTGAACGCTTATTAATTGGGCTGTTAAGCAATGGCCATGTATTACTGGAAGGTGTGCCAGGCCTGGCAAAAACTTTAGCCATTAAATCGCTGGCTCAAACGGTGAATGCAGGTTTTAACAGGATACAGTTTACACCCGACCTATTGCCTGCCGATGTAATTGGCACCATGATTTATAACCAAAGCAAGAACGAATTTTTTGTTCGCAAAGGCCCTATCTTTTCTAATTTTGTTTTGGCAGATGAAATAAACAGGGCGCCGGCTAAAGTGCAAAGTGCATTATTGGAAGCCATGCAGGAAAAACAGGTAACTATTGGCGATACTACTTATAAACTTACCGAACCATTTTTAGTGCTTGCCACACAAAACCCAATTGAGCAGGAAGGCACTTATCCTTTGCCCGAAGCACAGGTTGACAGGTTTATGCTTAAAGTTGTAGTAGATTATCCTGCCAAGGCAGAAGAACAATTGATTATTCGGCAAAATACTTTGGGCCTTAGTTTTTCGCCAATAAACCCGGTAGCATCAACCAGCGAAATATTAACAGCAAAAGAACTGGTTCGCCAGGTTTACCTGGATGAAAAAGTTGAGAATTATATTTTGGATATAGTTTTTGCAACCCGTTTTCCTGATAAATATAACTTGCCCAAATTAAAATCACTAATAGCATTTGGAGGTTCGCCAAGGGCTAGTATAAACCTTGCACTGGCAGCAAAGGCATACGCCTTCCTTAACAACAGGGCTTATGTTATTCCAGAAGATGTAAGAGGTATTAGTAAAGATGTTTTAAGACATCGTATTGGTTTAACCTACGAAGCAGAAGCAGAGAATGTAAATGTAGAACAAATAATAAATGAAATATTAAGAGGCGTAAATGTGCCATAATTATAAATTAATAATTGCCATCTGTAATCTTCCACCTGTCATCTAACAACTATCATTTTGTTAACAACAGAAGAAATAACAAAAAAAGTAAGGGAGCTTGAAATAAAAAGCAAAAAGATAACTACCCATTTATTTACAGGTGAGTATCATTCTGCATTTAAAGGGAAAGGTATGAGCTTTAGGGAAGTAAGAGAGTATTATGCCGGTGATGATGTACGTTTCATTGACTGGAATGTTAGCGCCAGGTTTAGCCATCCTTTTACCAAAGTTTTTGAAGAAGAAAGAGAACTTACTGTAATATTATTGATTGATACCAGTGCCAGTAATCTTTTTGGTACAGTTGCAAAACAAAAAAAAGATTTGATTACAGAAATTGCTGCCGTACTTACTTTTAGCGCCATTAGTAATAATGATAAGGTTGGAATAATTTTCTTTAGCGATAAGATAGATAAATATATTGCTCCCAAAAAAGGAAGAAAACATGCATTGTATATAGTAAGAGAATTACTGACAGTGCAAGCCACAAAAAAAGGCACCAACCTTGATGAAGCCATTAAATTTTTTACCAGGGCAGTTAAACAAAGAAGTATAGCATTTATACTAAGCGATTTTTTAACAGCAGGCTATGATGATGACCTTAAAGTAATTGGCAACAAACATGATGTGATTGGCATAAGGGTTTATGATAAGATGGATATGCAATTGCCCGATGCCGGGTTGCTGCATGTGCAGGATGCAGAAACAAACAAAAGCCGATGGATAGATAGCAGTGACGCATTGGTACGCTATAATTATCAGCAACATTTTATGGAGCAGAGCGAAATGAGTAAAAACTATTTTAGAAAAGCAGGCGCCGAATTATTACATGTGCGTACCGATGATGATTTTGTAAAAATATTGCAACAGTTTTTTATAAAAAGAACCTGACAGGCATAATGATAACAACGATTGGGAAAAAACACCTTAAATTATTTGTAATAGGATTAGCAGCCTGTTTTTCTTTTTGCATACAAACAGGTTTTGCCCAACCACTACAAACCATTACCAACAAAAAAGATATTTTAATTGGAGAACAGGTACAGCTTACAATAAAGGCAACACTACCAGAGCAATCAGCCGGTTTAGTTAAGTGGCTTGTTTTGCCCGATACTATTCCTCATTTTGATATTGTAAGTGCAGGCAAAATTGATACGGTTCGTTTTA
>DAOLYC010000004.1:0-22643 GCA_035425605.1 Ferruginibacter sp. | reverse complement strand
TGGCTTATTATAATATTCTGCATTTCCAGCATTAGTAATGCTGTTGCTACAGCGCTGCTGCTAAGACCGCTTTTAAAATACAATTCGTCAATATGTGTTTGTGCCTGTTGTTGCAATATATTAACTACAATTTTTTCATCGGGCGAGAGTTCAATAAATAATTCTCTTTGTTTTTTGGCCGATATTTTAGGATTGTGTTTCCAGTTCATCATATCTAAAAAATCAGAGGCAGCATTTATCAGTGCTGCTTTATTATTTTGTATAAGATAGTTGCAACCTTCGCTTTTAGAATCTAAAATACGACCCGGTATGGCAAACACATCTTTATTGTAACTGTTGCCCAGTTCTGCTGTAATTAATGAGCCACCTTTTTTACTGCTTTCCATTACAATAACGGCATCGCACAAGCCGGCCACAATGCGGTTTCGCTTTGGAAAATTTTGTTTATCGGGGTTTGTATTGCTGATAAAATCGGTTAACAATCCGCCTTGATTTATAATTTGCTTTGCAAGATTTTTATTTTGTTGCGGATAAATCCTGTCGAGCCCGTGAGCCAGTACTGCTACTGTTTGTAAATTATTTTTTAAGGCCGCTTTATGAGCAATGGTATCAATACCAAATGCCAGGCCGCTTACAATTAAAATATTTTCGGAACGAAGTTCTTCAACAAATTTTTCGCAAACAGTTTTACCATAATCAGAATTATTACGAGTTCCAACAATTGAAACAATCCTGGAAGTATTTAAATCTGCATTACCACGATAATACAATAATGCAGGGCTATCGTAACAATTCAATAATCTCTTAGGATAAATATCATCCGTTATAAAAAGCGGTGTTATCTTAAATTTTTCGATGAATTTTATTTCGCCTTCCGAACTACTGAAATCGTTGAAATTTTTAATTGATTTCGCTCTCACGGCTCCAATGCCATCAATAGCTTCAAGTTCTTTTCTTTTTGCTTTAAAAACCGATTGTGCATTGCCGTATATTTCAATTAAAGCCTTGGCATGTACATTGCCAATGTTGGGTACAAGTGTAAGGGCAATTTGATATAACAGATCGTTATGCATAGAGCAATGAGGTATTGATATGAATAACAATATTAGAAAAAATATCTAATTACTGATTACAGAAAGTTCAGTTCTCCTGTTCTGTGCTTTTCCAGCTTCGGTACTGTTATCAGCAACAGGTTTTGAAGCGCCAAAACCTTTAAAGCTAAGGCGTTGCTGGTTTATGCCTTTACTAAGTAAATATCCAACAACCGATTTTGCCCTGTTATTGGAAAGTTCCAGGTTGTCTTTTTGCTGACCTACATTATCAGTATGCCCGTCTATCTGTATTTTTAGATTGGGGTTGTCGTTTAATAAATCAACCAATTTGTCCAATTCCGATTTTGATTCGTTTTGTAATTCAAATTTTCCTGTTTCAAAAAAGATGTTTTTTAAAACAATGTTAGCTCCTTTTTCGATGGGCTGTAATGGAATATTTATTGTAAAAACCGAGTCAGTATTTTTTGAGATAGAAAAATTATCTGAATAAAAAAGGTACCCCCTGCGGTTTACATTAAAAGCATAATCTTTGCCTACAGGCAGTGTAACCAGGTAATTCCCATCTTCATCTGTTTGTATCTTACTAATAAGCCTATCGCTTTTTATATCTGTTAATTCAACAGACGAAGGTAAGCCTGCATTTGTTTTTTTATCAAATACTTTTCCTTTAACCCATAATGTTTTTAAAGGTCTTATGTCGTCCCTCAACTGAAAAGAATAAATGTCGAGTCCACCCCTGGTATCACTTCCATCACTTGCATAGTAAGCAGTTTTACCATCGGCTGCTACAATTAAACTGCCCTGGTCGTCAATATTGTTAATGGGATAACCTAAATTTTCAGCCATTGTCCAACTACTGTCATTTACTTTTTTACTAAAAAATAAATCTGTCATTCCATAACCCGTATGTCCATTGCTGTTAAAATAAAGTGTTTCATTATCTGCATGTATAAAAGGGCAGCTTTCGTCGCCGCTAGTATTTATTGTTTCGCCCAGGTTTTCGGGTCGGCTCCATTTTCCGTTTAATAAACGGTGTGTAACCCAAATATCCCGGCCACCAAATCCACCAGCCCTGCTGCTGGCAAAATACAGGTCTCTTTTATCGGGTGATAAGGAAGGTGATGATTCCCAAAAATCTGTATTTACTATTGAGCCTAAATTTTGTGGTTCACTCCACCCATTAGTTGTTTTTATAGAAAAGTATAAATCGCAACTACCTTGCCCTTCGGGATAATTACAGCCTGTAAAAATTAATAACTGCCCGTCTTGCGAAATGTTTTGAGCTCCTTCATTAAAATTTGTGTTCACTTTACCTCCCAGTGGTTTTGCTTTACTCCATTTGCCATCAATAAAATCAGTCTCATAAAAATCTTCATCGCTTGCTACACGTCGTGTAAATATCATTTTGCTACCATCAATGGTTAAAGAGGGAAAATATTCCAGGTCGCTGGTATTTATGCTGTCGCCCAGGTTTATAGGTTTAAAAACATAATCTTTTACAGGATGTTTTTTTTCATAGTCAACCGCAAAACTATAAGTTGATTTCCGGTAATTGCCTGCTTTAATACTTTGAGGATTTAATGTTGGGTTAGCCAAAAATTCATTTACTTCTTGTAATGCCTGTTTAAATTTTCCAACACCAGCAAGCGATATGGAATAGGGCAGCAGGTATGTTTTTGAATATACAGAATCCATCTGCATGCCTTTTTCAAAATCGGCAACCGATGCTGTATAGTTTTTTAGTTCGGCATAAATGCCAGCCCTTGATAAATATACATCCACAAATTTTGGATCAAGGGCAATAGCCTCTTCTAAATGTTTTAAAGCGGCTGTATAATTGGCAGCAATGGCTTCTTCATAAGCCAGTGCATATACTTCACCGGCTTTCTTATTTACTTTATCGGGGTTGTACCATTGGGCAAAAACAACAACATTGAAACAGGTAAATACTAAAAAAGAAAAGATTAGTTTTTGGATATAAGATATTCTATTTTGCATTTGTTCAAAATTCAATAAGTGAAGGTAGAACGAAAACTGCGCCGATTTATTTTTTCTGTATAATTATAACTTTTTGTTTTAAGGCACATTGATATACTTGTGTATTTGCAACGACAACTTCCATTGAGGGTTTTGTTTTATGTATTCAATAATCATGGGAGTAACTTCAGCAGCCTTATCCCATTCGGGTTGCAGATATAATTTACAGGATGATGAAACTAGTGCTGCATGTTTTTCTGCCCAGGCAAAATCCGATTTATTAAATACTACTACTTTTAATTCGTTAGCTACCGGAAAAATTTCTGGTAGTGGTGCTTTAAATTTTTTTGGTGAAAAACAAATCCAGTCCCATGTGCCGCTTAAAGGATGAGTGCCAGAAGTTTCGATATTTGTTTGTAAACCTGCTTTTTGTAATAAGGTAGTTAGTTCATCTAAGTTATGCATCAATGGTTCTCCCCCGGTAATAACCACCATTTTGGCCGGTGTTGCTAAAACTTTATTCTTTAAACTTTCAATATTAAAATTTGGATGTTTATCTGCATCCCAGCTATCTTTCACATCGCACCATACACATCCCACATCGCATCCGCCCAGGCGAATAAAATAGGCAGCTTTACCCTGGTGGTAGCCTTCTCCCTGCAGCGTGTAAAAATGTTCCATCACAGGCAAAGTAACAGCGCTGGTATTTTTTGTTTCACTCATTAAAAAAATCAATGGTTTTTTAATTTCGATATTTATTTTCAGCAGCAGTAAAAGTGTTCATCAGTAAAGCTGCAATAGTCATCAAACCTACACCACCGGGTACGGGTGTAATATAGCTGCACCTGGGGCCCACGTTTGCAAAATCTACATCGCCTTTTAATGCAAAACCTAATCTTTTAGATGCATCAGCAACCCGGGTAATGCCTACATCTATAACTACAGCATTTTCTTTTACCATATCGGCCTTTAAAAATTCGGGTATGCCTAAAGCTGCAACAATAATATCGGCTTGTATGCAAATCTCTTTTAAATTTTTTGTGCGGCTATGGCATACCGTTACCGTGCAGTTTCCAGGGTAACTGTTTCTGCTTAATAAAATGCTGATAGGGCGGCCAACTATATTGCTACGGCCAATTACTACTGCATGTTTACCACTGGTTTCAATTTTATAAAATTCAAGCATCAGAAGAATACCGTAAGGTGTTGCTGGTATAAAAGTTGGCAAGCCCTGCACCATTTTTCCAATACTTATCGGGTGAAATCCATCAACGTCTTTTTCGGGATTAATTAAGTTGATGATTTTTTCTTCATCTATCTTTTTGGGCAGCGGAAGTTGTACTAATATACCATCCACATCCTTATCGTTGTTTAGTTTTTCAATGGCTTCAATCAATTCCGTTTCAGTAATGTTTTCGTCAAAACGTAATAGACTGCTTTTAAAACCAACCTCTTCACAATTTTTAATTTTACTTGCCACATAAGTTTCACTGGCACCATTACTGCCAACTAAAACTGCAGCCAAATGAGGAGTTTTATTTCCATTGCTTTTAAAAGCAACAGTCTTTTCCTTTATTTTATCTTTTACAGCTTGCGAAACTGTTTTACCATCTAAAATTTTCATTCCGCAAAAATAATCAATACCCTGTTATGCCAATCCGAAAATCATATTTACCATTCTGAATATAATAGAAATAGTAAAAGCTATTGCTGTGTAAGCTTTGGATTTTACGAAATTGTATTAATAGCCTTGTGTAATTTCATTTGATACTAATTCAGTAACGAATTCCGGTTTTTATAAAGTATTCATTATCTTGTTAAAGGATGTCACTAATATTTTGCTAATGAGAAAACTTTTTTTAGTTATACTGTTTGTTGGTTTTATAATCAATTTTTCTGTTGCACAATCACTTCGTTATACATTGGCACAACCATATATCAGTTTGTCGGCATATAGCCAGCAACAAAATGATGCAATGTCATTTACCGGCAACCAGGCCGCTTTGGCATCTGTTAAAAATGCCGGAGTAGGTGTTTTTGGCGAAAGAAGGTTTATGCTTAATGAAACCAGCGTTTATACGCTGGCAGGTTCGGTTCCTACATCCTTGGGAAATTTTGGGCTTCAGGTTAACTATGCCGGATTTAAAAATTTTAATGAGAATACAATTGGTTTAGCTTACGCCAGAAAATTAGGAAAGTTTGCAGATTTAGGCGTTCAATTTAATTATTACAGTTATCGTGTACCTTCTTATGGTTCTGCATCGGCTGTAAATTTTGAAATAGGGCTTATGATGCATTTAACAGAAAATCTAAATGCAGGAGTGCATGTATATAACCCTGTAGGCGGCAAGCTTGGTAAAAACAATGATGAAAAAATTGCTTCATCATATAAAGCAGGATTGGGGTATGATGCTTCTGACAGGTTTTTTATAAGCGCCGAAATAGTAAAGGAAGAAGACAAAGATTTAAATGTTATTGCAGGTTTGCAATACCAGTTTGCCAAAAAGTTTTTTGCTAAAGCTGGTTTTCTAAGTGAATCATCTTCAGCTTATGCAGGAGCTGGTGTAGCCTGGAAAAATTTGCGTCTTGATATTTCTACAAGTTATCATCCAGAGCTTGGTTTTTCTCCGGGCATTTTGTTATTGATGAATTTTAAAAAAGCTGCTGAATGAGGTTACTGATTGCATTGGTTTTGTTGATTTTTATGTTGCCCCGTGCTTATGCCCAGGTGCCCGAAACCACTTCACCTACCACAGAGCAGCAGCTTGAGAATATTACAGCAAACAATGAAGATGTAGAAACGGAAGACGACTCTTACCTGCAACAAATGATGCAGTATTTAAAAAATCCCATCAATTTAAACTCCGCTACTGCGGCCGATTTAAAAGAGTTACGGGTGCTAACTCCTATCCAGATCCAAAATTTTATTTCGTACCGGTTGCTTACAGGTAAATTGATTGATGTATATGAATTGCAGGCCGTACCAGGATGGGATATAACTACCATACAAAAAATACGGCCATACATTAGCGTTAGTATGCAGGCTTCTGTAGTTTCTACTTTCGGTAACAGGTTAAGCGGTGGCGATAAAAGTATATTAGTAAGGGTAACACAGGTTCCCGAGCGGTCAAAAGGTTATCTGCTGGATTCATCTACTGCTACAAATTTTTATCCCGGATCGCCTCAAAAAATATTGTTCAGGTATAAATATGTGTACAAAAATTTATTACAATACGGAATTGTAGGCGAGAAAGATGCTGGGGAACAGTTTTTTAAAGGAAAACAGAAACAAGGTTTCGATTTTTATACGGCTCATATTTTTGCCCGAAAAATAGGTATCATAAAAGCTTTGGCAATTGGCGATTTTACAGTTAATCTGGGTCAGGGGTTAACACAATGGCAAAGCCTTGCCTTTAAAAAAGGCGCCGATGTTACCAATATTAAAAGAGAAGCCGATGTACTGCGCCCTTATAATTCAGCCGGCGAAATAAACTTTCACCGGGGGCTTGGTATTACACTTGCAAAAGATAACTGGCAGTTAACGGCTTTTGGCTCGTACAAAAATATTGATGCCAATTTTGTAGCAGCCGATACCACACAAAGCCTCGATGAATTTATTTCTTCATTACAAACATCAGGCTATCATCGTACAAAAAGCGAAACAGACGATAAAGGTATCCAAAGGCAACTGGCTTTTGGTGGTAATTTTTCATACCAATACAAAGGGTTGCACCTCGGTGTAAATGGTATTCATTATAAATTCAAATTGCCCCTAATAAAATCAGCAGATCCTTACAATAAATACGCATTAACCGGAAATAGTTTCGGCAATTATAGTTTCGATTATAGTTACACATATAGGAACATGCACATTTTTGGTGAGGCAGCTTTTACAAACAAATTCGATAAAGCGTTTATCAATGGTCTTATCATAAGCGTATCAACAAAAGTTGATGCAAGTTTACTTTATCGAAACATTTCTAAATCTTACCAATCCCTTTATACATCAGCATTTACAGAAGGAACATACCCTACTAATGAAAAAGGATTATACGCTGGCGTTAGTATAAAGCCAAATCCTTACTGGCGTATAGACGCCTATGCTGATTTTTATAAATTTCCATGGTTACGATATCGGGTAGACGCACCGTCAACCGGTTCAGATTATCTGGTACAAATAAATTATAAACCAAACAGGCAACTCGAAATATATAGCAGGTATCACAGCGAAACAAAAGCCTATAATGTAAATCCCGATTTGCTTGTACTATCACCAGTTATACAGCAACCGAAAAAGAACTGGCGTACTCAGGTAAGTTATAAGATAAGCCCAGCTATCTCATTACGCAACCGTACCGAAGTGGTATGGTTTGATAAAAAAGGTATAAATGCAGAACAGGGCTATTTAATTTATTTCGATTTTATTTATAAGCCTTTACTAAGCCCGCTTTCAGGCAGTATCAGGCTTCAATATTTTGAAACCGACGGGTACAACAGCAGGCTTTATGCGTACGAAAACGATGTTTTATACAGTTATTCCATACCGGTTTTTTATGATAAAGGCTATAGGTATTATATAAATATAAACTATGACGTTAACAAAAAACTTGCCCTTTGGATTAAACTGTCACAAACAAGATATAAAGACAAAAGCCTTATTGGAAGTGGTTTAGACGAGATAAATGGCAGGGTAAAAAGTGAAGTAAAGCTTCAGGCAATGTATAAATTTTAACAATTTTTAAAAACAAAGCAGCAAAATAGAATCAGCATTTGTCCTTATAAGGGCGGATATTTCCTTAAAATTAATTTAACATTATTTTGACGTTAAGAAAATATCCTTATTTTTACACATCATTAAACTTAATTAAATGCACATGAGAAGATTTTTATCACTGTTTACAATGTTGATGCTCTGTGGGGTATTAGCATTTGCTCAAAGCCGGGTGGTGACCGGCAAGGTTACTGATGCAGACGGTAACCCTGTTTCGTTTGCAACTGTTAAAATAAAAGGTACGGCTACAGGCCTATCTGCCGATGCAAACGGCTCTTTTTCAATAAAAGTTAATTCAGGTAATGTACTGGTTATTTCTGCTGCAGGATTTAAAAACATAGAGGTGCCGGTTGGTACTCAAAATGTAATTAATACTGTAATGGAAAAAGATGCAGGCGAGTTACAGGAAGTTGTTGTAACAAGTGCATTCCAAACAAAACGTACTCAACGAAGTGTTTCATCAAACGCACAGGTGGTAACTGGTGAGCAGGTAAATACCATTCGCCAGACCAATGTTAACAATGCATTGGCTGGTAAGGTTGCTGGCTTACAGGTTAGAAGCCAGTCTTACGCATCTTTAGATGGCGGCGCTTCTATTCGTTTGGGTGGTGAGAGTGGTTTAAGCAGTAGCAGCCCTATATTATATGTGGTTGATGGTACTCAAATGCCAAATGCTAATGACCTTAACCCAGATGATATTGAAGATTATACTGTTTTACAAGGTCCGGCTGCTACAGCCCTATATGGCCCTGCAGGTCAAAATGGTGTAATTGTTATCACCCTTAAAAAAGCTAGGAAATCAAATCGTGGTATTGGATTAGAAGTTAACCTGGGTGTTCAGTTTGATAAATTATACATTTTACCAAATTATCAAAATTCATACTCTGGTGGTTCTGGTCCTGATATGTTTAAATATACTTACCAGGCTGGAGATCCTGTTGGATGGAAAGCTTTAGATGGTAAATATTTTCATAATTATGACGATGATGCTAGCTGGGGTCCTCGTATGGTAGGTCAGGAGTATATTCCCTGGTATGCATGGTATCCTGGATCTGAATATTCTTTTAAAACAGCAAAGTTAACTCCTCAGCCTACAAATACTGCCGATTTCTATAATACCGGTGTTACTCGTAATACTAACGTAAGTTTTAGTAAAGCAAGCGATAATTACAGTTTAAGGGCTTCGTATTCTAATATTGATGTAACAGGTATTATACCAACTACTACATTAAAAAAGAATATGTTATCAATAAATGGTTCTATTGATTTAAATTCTCATTTTACATTTGCTACTAATATAAACTATGTAACTCAAAATTTAAATGGTGTTTTTGACCAGGGATATTCCAACCAATCAACCGGTTCATTTAACTCTTGGTATCATAGGGATTTAGATATGGGTATTTTAAGAGAGTTAAAAGACCTTACTTACAATGGTCAGTTGGCTTCATGGAATATTGGTAGTAACCCACATAGCTCTTCATTCCTTACAGGTAACTACTGGTATAACTTCTTCTCATACCAACAAAATTCACTCAGTAAAGGCAGAAGAGACCGTTTATATGGTAACGCTTCATTAACTTATAAGGTTAATAATAATTTAAGAGTGAAGCTTACTTATCGTAAAGCACAAAACACAACTTTTGGCGAAGGGTTTACAACAAGCCTTTTACAACGCAGTGCTAGCCAAACTGGCGAAAAAGCCGGATATAGCGTTTCTCAAAGTTTTTGGAACAAGCAAAATATTGAAGGCTTAATTTCTTTTAATAAGAAAATAAAAGACTTTAGTATAGATTTTAATACAGGTTTCGATATATTTAGTGAGGAATACCGTACCATGAATACTGGTACTGTTGATGGTTTAACCATTGATGATCTTTATTCATTAAGCAATTCAGTAAGTCCTGTTTCTTATAGCAGCAATAAAATTACTGATAAATACCGTGCAATTTTTGCAACAGCTTCATTAGGCTTTAGAAACTTCTTCTTCCTTGACGGAACTTTAAGACAAGACTATTTTTCAACATTGCCTCCTAATGATAATGGAATATTCAGTAAATCGTTTGGTGCCAGTTTTGTATTTAGCGATTTAATTAGAAAATCAGTACCATTTATCAGCTACGGTAAACTTAAGTTTGGTTGGGGTGAGGTTCCAGGAGCTTTAGGCCCGTATGATAATTTCTATGGTGCATACGCATATCCTGGTTCCTTATATGGTGTAGGTGCTAACCAGTGGAATGGTAATATCTTATCAGGTACACCTGATGGATTAACTGACCCTGCCATTCATGGTGCAGTAGCATTACAAAAAGATTATGGTTTGGAAATGAGTTTCTTAAAGAACAGAATTGGTTTTACTGTTTTATATAAAGACAGGATAACTAAAGATTTCCCATATAGTGTTGCCATTACAGGTACTAGCGGTATTACTAATAAAACAATCAATACCGGCGAAATCACTCAAAAGAGTGTTGATGCTACACTTAACTTAAAACCATTCTGGGGAGAAAAACTTCGTTGGGAAATAAACTCAACTTTCAGTAAGATTATTGAAAACAAAGTTAAATCAATTGCTCCTGGAGTTAATAGCTTTACTTTAAGTGGAGGAGCTGCGTTTAGCGGTATTACAACACCAGTTGTAAAACTGGGTGTTGATTTACCATGGGGTTCAATACTTGGTGGTGGATATAAATTGGCGCCTAATGGAAAACCTTATATTGATGAATCAGGTTTATTTATAAAAGCTCCTGATTTAGTTAATTTTGGTAGTGTAATTCCTGATTATACAGGTGGCGTTCAAAATACAATCACTTTCTTTAAAAATTTCGTAGCTAATATTAACATCGACTACCAGGTAGGTGGTAAATTCTTCTCACTGTCTGATATGTGGGGTTCTTACTCAGGCTTAACAGCTCGTACAGCCGTTTTAAATGATAAAGGAAACCCAATACGTGATGATGTAGCTGATGGTGGTGGTGTTCATGTATTTGGTGTAGATGAAGCTACTGGTAAAGATGTAGATATGTATGTAAATGCTAAAGACTATTTTGGTGGATTTACTTCAAGAAATATATTTAACGAATACATTTACGATCTTACTTTTGTAAAATTGCGTGAGTTAAGTATTGGTTACAAATTGCCAGTAGATAAAATGGGATTGGGTAAATTTTTAAATAATGCAACATTTTCAATTACGGCAAGAAATCCGTGGTTGATATATGCTAAAACAAAAGATTTCGATCCATCAGAGATTACCGCTATATATGGCGAAAATGGCCAGTTCCCAGGTACTCGTTCTTTTGGTTTCAATCTTAAATTAGGATTTTAATCAACCCATAAGTAAAAATTAAAAATCAATTATTATGTATAAGATAATTTATAACAAAATAACAGTACTCGGATTGTCGGTATTATTGCTGGCAGGCGCAGGCTGTAGTAAAATAAAAGATTTTGGTGATACCAACGTAAACCCCGGCGGTGTAACCAGTCCCAATTTGGCGGCTTTGTTAACAAATGTTGAGTCGGGAATTGGAGGATATGCTGCTTCAACAAGAGGAGGGTTATATTGTCAGTACTATACGGAAACTCAGTACACTGAGTCTAGCCTTTATGCTACTACACCATTGGAATTTTCTGGTAACTATTCTGGTCCGTTAATGGATTTGCAAAATATCATTAACAGAAATACTGATCCTGCAACAGCAGCAGCTAATACAGTATATGGTGCTAATAGAAATCAAATAGCCGTAGCACGTATATTAAAAGCATTTCAATTTTGGACTATGACAGATAGGTGGGGTTCCATTCCTTATTCTGAAGCTTTGCAATTAAACGTTCCTAAATATGACGATCAGGAATTTGTTTACAAGGATTTGATTAAGGAGCTTACAGAAGCTATTGCACAGTTTGACGATAATGGCAACCCGGTAAAAGGGGATATCATTTATGGAGGATCAAATGCAAAATGGAAAAAACTGGCTAATTCATTGCGTATGCAAATGGCATTAAGGCTTAGTAAAGTTTATCCATCTGCTGGAGATTATTCAGCTACTCAATTTGCAGCAGCAGTTGCAGATCCAAATGGCTTCATAAGCACTAATGATGATAATTTTTTAATAGCATACCCTGGGGGTCCATTTAAAAATGTTTGGTATGCTTTATTTGATGGACGTAAAGATTATGCTGAAAGTAAAACTATGACTGATCTTTTAGCTGGTTTAGGCGATTCAAGAGTCTCTGCTTATGGAGCGAATGCAAATGGTTTTCCCTATGGATTGGAAAGAGCAGATGCTACAACAGTACCAGAACCATGGCCTTTGATTTTATCACCATCTAATCGTGGTCAGGCTTCTCCAATTGTAATACTTGGCGCTTCAACCGTAGTACTTTCTTATGCCGAAGCTATTGAAAGAGGCTGGATAGCTGGTTTAACAACTACAGATGCCGAAGCAGCTTACAATAGTGGTATTGCACTGTCTTTTGCACAATGGGGGCTTACAATGCCTGGCGCTTATTTAGGTGGTAATGCTAATTATAGTGCTGGCATAGGTGTAGCTGCAATTGGCCAGAATAGTTTTGGGTCAATACCTGCAGCAGCAAATGCTACCACCACAACTAAACTGCAAAGAATACAATTACAGAGATTCATTGCACTTTATCCTGACGGAACACAAGGATGGTGCGAATGGCGCAGAACAGGTGTTCCTAACATTATGGCTACTACTTATGCTACCAGTACATCAGGAAATATTCCAAGACGCTACACTTATGGCACTAACGAATATACTTTAAATGCTGCCGGTGTTGCACAAGGTGTAGCAGCCCTTACTGGTGGTGATACCCAGGATGCACGTGTATGGTGGGATAACTAATAAATAATTTTGCGTAACCACTTTATAGTGGTTACGCAAATTCATTCTAAATAAAAAAATTACACTACAATGAAATATATAAACTTTAAAAAGCAATTAGCGATACTTACTTTAGCTGCTTTTACGTTTAGCGCCTGTAAAAAAATATCTACCCCCGAACCAATGGGTGATGCAGGACAAACGATAGTTAAGCTTTTAAATGGGGGTGTTGCACCGGCTCCAGGAATTATTGCTGAAGCTATCAGTTTTGTGAATACTCCATACACCCTAACTAAAGCGGTGGTTGATATTAGAAGAGATGTGCCTAACAATAGCGCATTAAACGGTACAACTGTTATTTCTGTAAAAGACGATACAAGCGCTGTTGCATTTTTTAACCAGGATACCGTTTCTACAAACCCTGATAGAACAAACCCAAGTAACTTATATTACTATCAGTTACCAGCTTCCTGGTACACTGTAGTACCAACTTCTGGTATTGTTAAAACTGGTGGTCAGGGTGGTACATATAGTGTAACTTTTAGCCCTGGTGAATTTGCAAAACAAATTGAAATAAATATACCGGATGCAACAGTTTTAGATCCTAGTAATTTGTATGCATTGGCATTTACAATTACTACCATTGATGCCAGTGGTAAAATATCTCAGGCATCAAACTCAGTAATCTTACAAATAGGTGCAAAAAACAATTATGATGGTGTTTATAAAGATGATTTTTGTAATTATCACCCATCATCAAACCCGGGTTACACTTGCAGCACTACGGTAATACACATGATAACTACCGGCGCTACTGCCTGTAAAATGTATTGGCCTTTAGCAGGAGCATTTGGTATTCCTTCTATCTTAGGTGGTGGTTTTAGCTATTTTGGCGTTCAAGAACCTGAATATACAGTAAACCCAGGCACTAATGCAGTAACAGTACAAAATGTGGCTGCCGGCGCATCTACTTTTTATAATATGAACTCAAGTTTCAATTCACATTACGATCCAGCCTCAAAAACATTTTATGTAAAATTCGGCTATAATAATCCCGGAGGTGTTTTTGATCCTTCTCAAACTAGAGAATGGACACAAACATTGAAATATACAGGACCAAGATAAGGTTCTATAAATATTATTATTATTTGCAAGGGCTTCACATTGTGAAGCCCTTTGTTTTTTATATTTGTAAGAAATTTAAAGATGAACAATAACACAGAGCAACCAAACCAGATTAACATAGAAATATCAGAAGATGTATCCGAAGGGCAATATGCTAATTTGGCCATCATTACACATAGCCACGCCGAATTTGTAATAGATTTTGTAAATGTAATGCCCGGTACACCTAAGAGTAAAGTAAAGAGCCGAATTATACTTACTCCTTTTCATGCTAAACGGTTTATGAAAGCATTGGTTGAAAACATTAAAAAATTTGAAACTGCAAATGGCCCCATACAGGATATAGATGCGGTTGAAATTCCATTTAATTTTGGAGGACCCACTGCACAGGCATAATAAACAACTTTTTTTACGATAAGTTATAGAGGTTTTAATGCGGCAAGCTTATAGTAAACCTTCATCGGCAAAACTGTAAAAGCCTTCTTCACTAACAATGATGTGATCAATCACTTTAATATCGATATACTTAGCAGCTTCTGTAATTTTTTTAGTGATTTCTTCATCAGCTCTGCTTGGGCGTAAACTTCCTGATGGATGATTGTGACACAATAAAATGGAAGTGGCATTATTTTCCAGGGCTTTTTTTAGTATTATCCGGGGGTCGGCAACGGTGCCTGTAATACCACCTCTGCTGATTATTTCAAAATGATTAATCTTGTTTGCCTGGTTTAAAAATACAACTGCAAAAACTTCATAAGTATAATCTTTTAATTGGGCCTGTAAGTAGTTTGCAATATCCCTGCTTGCTTTAATTACAGGTTTTTCTAAACTGCCAACTACTTGCCTGCGCTTGCCTAATTCCAATGCAGCCGCAATTGTTATTGCCTTTGCCTCACCTATGCCTTTAATGCGTTTTAAATCGTTTATTGAAAGTTTGCCCAGTTCATTAAGGTTATCATGGCCCAGTTTTAAAACTTCTTTTGCCAGCTCTACAGCGCTTTTATTTTTACTGCCATTATTTATTAAAATTGCAACTAATTCCGAATTGCTAAGTGCGGCAGGGCTTTTAGTAAGTAATTTTTCCCTGGGGCGGTCATCGGTTGCCCAGTTTTTTATAGATGTGGAAGTCTTGTTGGTATTTTCCATAAAAAGCCTGTTAAATGATGTAAACTAAATGATACTTTCGCAGCATATTTATATATCACCTATCTCAATATAATATTTATATGGAATCAAATGCTAAAATTTTTTCAGGTACCGGCTCACAATACCTGGCCGAAAAAATAGCCAGAAAATTTGGCGAACCTCTTGGTAAAGTAAATATTCAACGGTTTAGCGATGGCGAAATTTATGTAGAGTTTAAAGAGAGTATAAGAGGTCGTTTTGTTTTTTTAATACAAAGTACTTATTCACCATCAGATAATTTGATGGAGTTGTTATTAATGATTGATGCGGCTAAAAGAGCATCGGCATATAAAGTGATTGCTGTAATACCATATTATGGTTTAGCCAGGCAGGATAGAAAAGACAGGCCCAGGGTTGCCATTGGTTCTAAATTGGTAGCCAATATGCTAACTGCTGCCGGTGCAGACAGGGTTATTACAATGGATTTGCATGCTCCGCAAATTCAAGGTTATTTCGATATCCCCGTAGATCATCTAGATTCATCTGCCATATTTATTCCTTATATAGAGAACTTAAAATTACCTAACCTGATTTTTGCTGCTCCGGATGTTGGTAGTGCAAACCGTATAAGAGAAATTGCTACATATTTTGAATGCGAAATGGTTATTTGTGATAAACATCGAAAAAGGGCTAATGAAATAGCCAGTATGGTTGTTATAGGAGATGTAACCGACAGGGATGTAGTTTTAATTGATGATTTATGTGATACAGGAGGAACTTTGGTAAAAAGCGCTGCTTTAATGAAAGAAAATGGCGCTTGTAGCGTGAGGGCTTTATGTACCCACCCGGTTTTAAGTGGCAATGCTTATAATAATATCGAAAATAGTGTTTTAGAAGAATTGGTTGTTTGTGATACCATTCCTTTAAGAGGCGAATGTAGTAAGATAAAAGTACTTTCAACAGACGAATTGTTTGCAGTTACAATACGTAATGCCTTTGAAAATAAAAGCATTAACAGCTTATTTTTACGTAGCCGGATGGCTAATAAAAAATAACTGATTAAAAATGGATTGATAATGGATAATTTAAGTCAACATTTAAGGACTTAAATTATCCATTATTTCATTATAAAATTATCCATTTATTACCTACCTTTGCGCCTCATAAAAAATTATATAAAAATGAAATCAATTACAATCGAAGGACAACTGAGGACCGAAAGCGGAAAAAAAGCCACCCGCCAACTTCGCTCTCAGAAAATGGTGCCCGGTGTAATTTATGGTGGTTCATCCGAGATTAATTTCTCAGCTCCTGCAACTGCTTTTAAAGACATCGTTTACACATCAGAATTTATACTGGCAAACATTGTTATCAATGGAAAAACTTATCGCTGTATTTTAAAAGATTTGCAGTTTCATAAGGTTACCGATCAATTATTACATGTTGACTTTTTAGAACTAGTTGAAGACAAAAAAGTAATTGCAACTTTACCGCTGCATTATTTAGGAACACCTGCCGGCGTAAAAGCAGGTGGTAAGCTTGTTACTAAAATGAAAACCATTAAAGTAAAAACTTTACCTAAATACCTGAAAGAACATATAGAAGTAAATATTGAAGGCCTGGAGTTGAATGAAAATATAAGGGTACAGGATATTGTAGCTGAAAATATGGAAGTTTTAAACTCTCCACGAATTCCAATTGCTTCAGTTACTATGACAAGACAATTGAAACAGGAAGAATCAGCTGCACCAAAAGCTGCAGAAGCATCTACTGCAACTGCAACCCCTGCTGCTGAAGCAAAAAAATAATATAATAAAGTTAGATTTAAAGCCTCTCCAACAGTTGAGAGGCTTTTTTGTAAACGGCTGGATTGTTGCGTTAAACTTTAATTACCTTTGCCACCTAAAAAAACCTGTTAAAATGGGAATGGATAAAAATACGGTTATTGGATTTGTTTTAATTGGAATACTACTGATTGGCATGTTTATTATTAACAGTAGAAGCAACCAGGCTTTTTTAACTGAAAAGAAAAGAGTAGAAGATTCAATTGCAGCCACTAAACCTAAAATTGATTCTTTAGCAGTAATAACAGATTCGTTAGTTACCGATTCCATCAAGAAAGTAAAATCACAATTACCTACAACATTTATAAGCGAAACATCAAAACAAGAACTTTTTGATACACTTGAGAATAATTTGATAAAAATTGTTTTTACCAATAAAGGCGGGCAACCTAAATCTGTTCAGCTTAAAGATTATAAAACTTTTGATGGCCAACCAATTTTTACAGTAAAAGGAAACTTTAATAAAATTTCATATCCTGTAAATGCTGGTAACAATACCACAATTCAAACCGGCGATGTTGGTTTTGTGCCCGGTAGCATCATCACCAATTCGGATAAATCTCAAAGTATAGCTTATACACTAAAAGATTCAACAGGAAAAGAAATTACCCATCAATACACACTTAAACCCGATAGCTATGTTATTGATTTTAATATAAACTTAACCGGTGCAGATAAATTAGTAACCAATAACACCTTAAATCTTCTGTGGCAAACAGAAACATCCGAAGCAGAAAAAGATATAAAGTATGAGCGGCAACAAACCCATATCTGTTATCTAAAAGAAGGTAAATATGATTTTGAGTACCTGGGTACGGGCAGCGATAAGGAGTTTAATAAACCGGTTGATTGGCTGGCGGTAAAACAACAATTCTTTATAGCTGCTATAACCGCCAAAAATAAATTTCAGCATGTTTTTGTTAAATGGGTGGTACCTCACGATACTGTACAACATGTGATTGCACAAACTACAGCTAATTGCAATATTGCATTGCAGGCGGGGGCAAATGCCACAATACCTTTAGAATTATATTATGGCCCCAGTGATTACAATGTGCTAAGTAAACTAAATAATAAGATGGAGAACATTGTTCCTTACGGGAGTGGTGTTTTTGCTTTTGTGAAATATATAAACCGCTATTTTTTACTTCCGGCTTTCGATTTTTTAAGGAAGAATATTGCAAGTATGGGAATGGTGATATTTTTATTAACGTTTTTAATCCGATTAATAACATCACCCATCTTATACAAAAGTTACCTGAGCGGCGCTAAGATGAAAGCACTGAAACCTGAAATTGACAGACTTAAAGAAAAGTTTGGAGATGATAAGCAGGCGTTTAGCATGGAACAAATGAAACTGTGGAAATCGGCAGGTGTAAGCCCTTTAGGGGGCTGTTTACCAGCTTTGTTGCAGATTCCAATTTTTATGTCGCTGTATTATTTCTTTCAATCAAATATTTCTTTACGGGGGCAAAGTTTTCTTTGGGCAAAAGACCTGGCTGCTTACGATTCAATTGCACAACTACCATTTTCTATTCCCTTTTACGGAGATCATGTAAGTTTATTTACAATAACAGCAACGCTTACTAGCTTAATCATTTCTATTTATAGCATGAGTACCATGCAGGATAATAGTAATCCTGTAATGAAATATATGCCGTATATCTTCCCTGTTTTATTGCTTGGTGTGTTTAACAACCTGCCATCGGCATTAACCTGGTATTATACAGTATCAAATACAATAACATTAATCCTGCAAATTGTTATTCAGAAGTATATAATTAATCATGAAAAAATACTGGAGCAAATAGCAGAAAATCGAAAGAAACCCGTTAAACAAAGTAAGTTTCAGGAACGATTGCAGGCTATGCAGGATAATAATAAAAAGCTACAAGACCAAAAAAATAAAAATAGAAAATAGTAAGAATGTTAAATGTTTCACAACCTGTATATTCAATTTGGATATACAGGTTTTTAATGTGATGAAATCTATCATCTTGGCACGGGATTTTATTAACTTTATACAACAACAGATTAAAATGAAAAAAACAGCATTTATATCAGTATCAATAATTACTTTTTTTATCTGCGTTAATGTAACTGCACAAAAAACAATAGCAGAAGCTACGTTAACTTATAATACAATTATATATACAGGTAATAACAGTACACATATAGATGGAGCATATAACATCGTTTATTTAAAAGGAAAAAATATGCGTACAGATATGGTAAGCCCTTTAGGAAAAGAAATTACAATATTTAATTCCAAACAGGATAATGCTGTAATATTAAAGGAGTTTAGCGGCCAAAAACTGATGATTACATTAAATAAGGAAAACTGGAAGACTAAAAATAAAATGTTCAGCGATATTAAATTTGAACTTACCGGCGAATCGAAAATAATTGAAGGATATAACACAAAAAAGGCCATTGCAAAATTGGCTGATGGTAGAACTTTTGAAGTGTATTATTCACCTGATTTTACCTTGGCTAATAAATATTATGACGCCACCTTCAGCAACCTTCCGGGGCTTGCTATACAATATGAAATAGAATCGGGTAAAATGAAATTTAAATATACACTGGCTAAAATAAGTTACGATCCTGTTCCTGTTTCAATATTTGATTTCCCTACATCGGGTTATAGGGTTATGACTTATGAAGAAAACCAACAGTTAAAAAAAGGCAATTAACATAAAATAATTAAACCAGAGAATTTATTTAATAAAAGCTAGCTAAAAGATTAATGAGCTTTGATGATGAGCTTCATACCACTGTAACCCTGAGACATTTCAGGTGTAACAATTATTTGTTTGTGAGGAATTATATAAACAGTATTACCTTTTTGATATGTTAGCAAGGTATTATTAATTAATGCTTTGCCATCCACTTCACGGTTTACCAGCAAACTGCCGGTATATTTTAAACCTGTTTTTAAATTAAGAGATATTGAATTACGTAAAGTGTTTTTTGTAGTTATATTCAAATCAACCTTTACTTTACTTTTTTTACCAATGCCTTTATCTGCCCATGCACTGAACGCAATGCCCCCAAGCATTACAATAATCAGTATCATTTTGGATGTTTTCATCATTGGTATAATCTTAATTGGTACAAATATATTGCTTTTATTTTGTTAAATCTATACCATTCATCAAATCTTTTTACCTTCTTTTAACGTTTAACTATAAAAAAGGTTACAAAAAATTGATTTTTCCTTTAAAACTTCATAATTTACAATAACCTATAGCAAATGAGTAAATTTCCTTACCGTCAGGACCGAGAAGAATTAATGGCATTACTCCTGCAGTTTAGCAACCTAAAAACGGGTAAACCCAACTCTTTTATTGAAGAAGATTCGTTTGAACGTATTATTGATTATTACGATGAGAATGAACAGTTACAGCAGGCATTAGAAGCTGCTGACTACGGAATTGTGCAATATCCTTACTCGGCCATGTTGTTGATAAAAAAAGCAGATATTTTAATTGCATTACGACGATACAAAGAAGCACTTAATTGTTTAGATGAAGCAGAATTGCTTAATAACAAAGATGCAAGTCTTTATATTTTAAAAACAGATGCATACCTGGCTTTAGATATGCAACAAAAAGCGGCAGAAATACTTGAAGCAGCAATAGATGATTTTGAAGGCGAAGAAAAGCTGGATTTATTATTTGAACTATGTGATGTATATGATGATTACGAAAATTTTGACAAAGTTTTCGACTGCCTTAAATTGATTCTTAATTTGGAGCCAAACAATGAAGAAGCTCTTTATAAAATTTGCTTTTGGACAGATTTTACAGGAAGAAATGAAGAAGGCATACGATTGCATCAAAAAATAATTGAAGAATTTCCATATAATGAACTTGCCTGGTTTAACCTGGCAGCAGCATACCAGGGATTAAAACTTTACGAAAAATCAATTGATGCCTATCAATATGCCATTGCTATTGATGAAAAGTTTGATTATGCATACCGCAATATGGGTGACGCCTATATACGACTTAGGAGGTATAAAGATGCTGTAGAAGTTTTGGAAAAAGTACTTGAATTAACAAGGCCTGAAGATGTTATTTATGAAGCAATAGGACATTGTTACGATAAAATGAACAACTATGCTTTAGCCAGGTTTAACTATAAAAAAGCATCGCACCTAAATACCGATGACAGCCATTTAAATTATAAAATTGCCTGTACTTACATGAATGAAGGCAACTGGGATATGGCTGTAAAAAAATTGGAGATAGCTATGCAGATACATCGGATGCAACCAGAATATAATCTGGCTATGGGACAATGTTATGTACAAATGGATAGATTAGATGATGCTATATCTTTTTTTGGAAATGTAGTGAGGGTACGACCAAAAAATATTACAGGCTGGACGGAATTATTGAAATGCCTTTATGCAGCAGATATGCTGGAAGAAGCAAATGAATATGCAACTTTTGCATTTGAACAAACAGATGGCAAACCCATTTTCCTGTTTTATAAAAGTGCCATATTATACGCATTGGGTAAATCTAAAGAAGCGCTTTTAAATTTAGAGGCAGGGATGAACCGCAATCCTAAACTGGTAAAAAAATTCATTGAAATTAACCCGGCATTATTACAGGTACAGCAAGTGGTTGATGTAATAGCCAGGTTTAAAAAACGAAAATCACTTTAAACATAGATTACAATTAATTTTGCAAAGCATCAATTATCTTTGCATGGCTAAAAAATATATGAATGAATTTTAACCTTACTCAACTACCACAACGCATTACAAAACCAAGAAACTTTGGTATAACCATGGTAATGGATAAAGGATTAAGTGTAGAAGAAGCCCGTAACTTTATGAACGCAACTCACCCTCATGTAGATGTGGTTAAATTAGGGTTTGGAACTGCTTTTGTTACTCCTAACTTAAAAGAGAAACTGGAAGTTTACCGTTCTTTTAATATGCCCATTTATCTTGGTGGCACTTTGTTTGAAGCTTTTCTTATTAGAAACCAGTTTGATGATTACATAAACGTTTGTAAGGAATTTGGCGTAAGTTATATGGAAGTAAGTGATGGATCTATTGATATACCACATGCCGAAAAATGCGGTTATATTGAAAAGCTGGCAAAACATGGTGTGGTGTTAAGTGAAGTAGGCAGTAAAGATGCTACACATATTATACCACCTTATAAATGGATTGAATTGATGAGGGCCGAACTGGAAGCAGGATCAACCTATGTTATTGCCGAGGCAAGAGAAGCAGGAAATGTGGGTATTTACAGAGGCACTGGTGAAGTAAGAGAAGGGTTGGTGCAAGAAATTTTAACGCAAATACCAGAAGAAAAAATTATTTGGGAAGCGCCACAGAAAGCACAGCAACTTTATTTTTTAGGCCTCATTGGTTGTAATGTAAACCTGGGCAATATTGCGCCTAACGAAGTAATTCCGCTGGAAGCCATGCGTATTGGATTACGTGGGGATACTTTTCATTTATATTTGAATAAAGAAACCGTGTAATGACAAAATATGGCATTATTGGGTTTCCACTAACGAATTCTTTTTCTAAACAATACTTTAATAATAAGATTGATAAGGAAGCGATTGCCAATGCCCATTATGAAAATTTTCCACTTAATAGTATAGAAGAGTTTCCCCAATTAATAAAAGCCAATCCAGAACTTAAAGGCTTAAGTGTTACCATTCCATATAAAGAAACGGTATTACAGTACATCAATAATTTTTCTGACGAAGTAAAAAAAATTGGCGCTACAAACTGTATCCGAATAAAAAATAGAAAGCTCACTGCATTTAATACAGATATAATAGGTTTTGAAAAATCTTTTATTAAGCTATTACAACCTGTTCATAAAAAGGCATTGGTTTTGGGAACAGGCGGCGCTTCAAA
>DAOLYC010000003.1:0-23818 GCA_035425605.1 Ferruginibacter sp. | reverse complement strand
AGCAGGAAATTATACAGTAACTGTTACCGATAGTAAATTATGTACAGAATTGATTAACATAAATATTATACAAGCTACAATACCCAACATAAGCATAACCAATAAAAAAGATGCAAGTTGTTTTGGATTGAATGACGGATTAGCAACAGCATTGGCAACAGGTGGTAACGCTCCTTATTCTTATACCTGGAATACGACACCTGTACAATACAATGCAACTGCATCAAATCTTGCAGCAGGAACTTATATGGTTACTGCTACTGATGATAATGGATGCTCTGTATCTACATCTATAATAATTAACGAGCCAGCAAGCGGCTCCTGTGGCGATGTGTTTTTTCCCAATGCATTTACACCCAATGCCGATGCATTGAATGATGAATTTGGGCCGATGGGAAACATAGCTGCCATCAGCAATTATCTATTATTTATTTATAACCGATATGGCGAACTTGTTTTTTATACCAGGAACCCATCAATAAGATGGAATGGTTTTTATAAAGGCAAACAATTATCTGGCAGCTATGCATGGGCTGCAACATTTACTTACAAAGGAAATATTAAAAGAGAAGAGAAAGGTACCGTAACAATTATCAGGTAATTTACAATAACTAATTACTAACAATTGCAACTTTTTATTAAAAGCATTGTTTTTGTACATTTAAAGATATTGAATAACCAAAATAAAAATTATCAATAATGAAAAAGTTTAAACAAATAACCAATTATGGAAAGATGTTTCTTGTTGGATCTTTATTTTTTATTGCTTGCAACAATGCCAATAGTAAAAACGATACAGAAAGTACAGAAACAAAAACTGCAGAAACTGCTCATGCTGTGGCTATTCTTAATGCAACCATGCCCGATACAACGCTTACAGGAACTGCAGATTTTGTAACACAGAACGGTAAAGTAAAATTAACGGTAACACTCTCCATACCTACGTTAAAAAATAAAAGTGTGGCTGTGCACATACACGATATGGCCGATTGTGGCGATATGGGCAAAGGAGCCCATGGCCACTGGAACCCAACTAATCAACAACATGGCAAATGGGGAACAGGAAGTTTTCATTTGGGCGATATAGGAAATGTGAGTTTAGATTCAACAGGCAAAGGAACCCTGCAAATGGAAACTGATTTATGGACTATTGGAGGCGATGTAAAAACCAACGTATTGAACCATTCAATTATTGTACATAGCGGAATGGACGATTTTACATCTCAACCGGCAGGCAATGCAGGATCAAGAATTGGTTGTGGGGTAATTGAAAAAAAATAAACCATAACGATTAAGAGTTAAAGTAACAACGGGCATACAAGGGTATTAAATACTTTTGTATGCCCGTTAATATTTTTTATAATAAAAAACCGGAGAACTTTTCCTGCAAAAGTTTTTTAAACAGAAATTTTGGTTTCGGTTTTTTTTGCAATGATTTGTACATTGCCTTGTTTGGTTACAACTTTTATGGATTGATTTGGTTGCAAACCAGTCTGACCCTCTTCCCCAAGTTCAATCCTCCTTGTAATATCACTTAAAGAAGAAAGACGCTCCAGGGTATATGGTATTGTATCTAAACCTGAAGCGAATTTTAAAATATAACTGTAAATACCAAACAAGCTGCCGGCCATTATTGTAGTGCTGTGCAAGTTTTTAGAAACAATCAGCGAAGCGGCAATCACCAGTAAAACCATTATCTCCATAAAACCAAAATTCCAGGCTTCTTTATCTGAGATACGAACCTGCCATTTACGTAAATTATTATAATGATGGCGAATACTTGTATTGTTTCCGGTTGCAATAATATCCACCTGTTTTTCCAGCTCATCATTTTTATGCCTGTTTAGGTGTTTCATTTTTTTTCCATACAATAAGCCAAAGATCACTACAGGCACCATAATGCCCAGGCAAACGCCCACTACTATTTTATCGTAAAAGAAAAGAATAACCAACGATCCTAAAATATTATACATAGCTTCAATTACATAAACCAGGTCGTGTTCTAAAAAATCAACAAACTCCCTGGCAAGTGTAGCGTGTGCGGTAAGTTTAGAAACCTCGGACCTGTTATAACTCCTGCTTAAAAATTTTGTTACCAGCGAAGTATAAATTGCTGAATATGTTCGGGTATCAAACATGTGGCGTATAGTGCCAATAATTAAATAGGCAAGATGAACAAAAGTTAAAACAACTAAACCTTTATAACTTCCTTTTATTAAATCATTAATTGCTTCTCCAAAAAAATAAAATCGCAATAACCCTCCCATCATTTCTAATGAGAATAATGAATACGTAAATATCAATGGATACTTATGTTTCATCATCAGTTTACGTAAAAGTTTAAATTTCAACATAGCGCTGTTCTTTAGATCCTCAAATCATTCATAAAAACCCCAATAAAATGGAGAGAATTTTAGGTGGTTAGTAAAACCAGGAAACAATGTGAAGTTTAATCTTTTAATAAGCTTTCCCGCTCTGTTACCGAATTATTTTTAATTCCTGTAACCAAACCACAACAATTAGTGGCGCCGCAGCGGCAATTAAAGGGTTCCATATTTTCGTCCAGAAAGCTTGCGTAGTTGAGGGTTAGTTCTTCGCCATTCGAAATGTTTCGTAAGGCCACTACATTTAATCCTTCATAGGAGCAGTTTGGGTTACAACTGTGATTTTGTGGAGCCCAGTTTGCCGGATTGTTATCCCACAGCAAAAATAACTCTTTGCTTAGTGGATAAGCATATTTTCTAAAAATTTCTTTTTCATTAACATTCCAAAAACGCTCCACAAAACGGCGGGTAACCAATCGTTGAGCCATCTCTTCGCCTCTGAAAACCAGTTCTTTTATATGTATATCTTTTGAAGCATATATGCCAAAACCGGCAATAGCATTGCCTTTCATAATATATTTTTTTTGATTGCGTTGGTGGCGGGCAATACCTTCTTCAATTATTTTTTTTAGAAACCCGGCCTGGCCTATTCCATCATTTTTTAAAATATAATCAGCCGAACCTTCGTAACCATCTTTATAAAAAACAGAACAGGTAAAATTAATTTCCAGGAAAAATATTTCTCCTTTTGCGTTTACCCTAAAATCTAATCGTGCATAACCTACGCCTCCAAATCCTCGGAAAATTTGATAAGCTGCAGTTTTTAATGAAGCTTCCAAAGCAGGATCGGTACATGGAATATTTGCTTCTGGATGCAACTCAGATGTTTTTAATGCGTATGTTTTAAAATGAAAGTCTTTTGGAAAAATATATTCTATTGGTTTAAAAATGGTACAGGTTTTCTCGTCATCGGCATTGGCAACAAGCATTACAGTAAACTCTCTTCCTTCAATATACTCTTCAACTAAAAGAGGGCCATATTCTTCTATGATGGAAGTGCATTTAACAGTAAGTTCTTCTTTGTTTTGAACAAGCGAGCAGTCATCAATACCCAAGCTGTCGCCAGCTTTATCGGGCTTAACAAATAAAGGGTATTGCAGGTGAGCGGTTTCTTTTTCTATATTTTCTATTGATTCAATTAAAGTAAAGGCCGGTGTTTTAATACCTGCTGTATAAGCCACATATTTCATCAGGTCTTTGGGAGGATCGTATAACAAAGATGTTGGCCCTGTGAATGGAAGGTTTAAATGCTCCATAAAATATATAACATCAATGGAAGGAATATTCCATTCGAGATAACCTTCGCAAAGGTTTACAAACACATCATAGTTTTTTTTCTTTAATTCTTTAAGTTGTTTATAGGTTGAAAGTTTATTTAATAGAATATGATCAAATGTAGCTGTTGGTAGTAAATGACTAAGGTTTCTAACCGGATCGTAATTTTGATAATCAACATCAGAGGTGGAATAATCGGGCTGCAACACACAAATTTTCATTGGATATAAATTTTCAGTCTATGCAATACGTCTTTTTAATGCAACTGCTGAGCGGCGGGTAAATGCATCGTTAATGATTTCTGCAACCAGTTGTGTAAAACTGTTTTCACTAAACCTTAGTATGGCGCCAATAGATGTAAAATCCTCATCTTCGCTAAGACCACATTGTGCATTTACTTCCAGTACGTAAAGTTTGCCTGTTTCCTTATCCATTCTAATATCAACCCTTGTATAACCGCAACCTTTTGTTGCTACATAAGCATTCCAGCTTATTTTTTTTATCTTATCAATTAATGATACATCAGGTGTTGCATATTCATAAAAGCTGGCATTGTTGGGCATGGGTGTTTCTTCTTCATAAATTTCCCACAGCCGGTCAAAAGATAAAAATTTTTCCTCTTCGGGTAAGGATGGGTGAAAAACTCTTTCAACCGGTGTATATATTTTTGCCTCTTTTGGGTTGTTGTACGATCCGGAAATGAGAACCGTAAATTCTGGACCGGTGATAAAAGATTCTGCAATCAACCCGTCTGTTGCCAGGTGCCAGCCACGGTAACCTCCAAACATTTTTTTTACCTGCTCTTTTAATTGTGCTTTATTGTAAACCACATTTTTTATACCAACACCCATGCTTCCACCCGAAACAGAAGGCTTTACAATTACAGGTGTACCAAGATTTTCAAAAAGGTCATCCAGGTTTTGATCATTATTGCTAATGGCTTGCCAATTGGCTGTTGGAACTTTGGCCTTATCAAAAGCCGTTTTCATAGGTATTTTGGAAGTGGTTATATTATAGAAATAATCATCGGCCCCTGTATATAATAATCCTTTTTCATCAAGAAAACGAATGACCGACACGCCGGGAGTACCGTTTATTTCATCACCATCGCAAAGGTTAAAAACCACCGGAGTTTTATTTTCAGTTTCTTTTTCTTTGGCAATAGATTTAATAACAGACCTGTAATTTTTTAATGTAACCGGTTGCCAAATCCATTCTATACCCAGTTTAGTAAAGGCTTTTTCGTATTCTGCAATGCTTTGGGTAAAATCGTAATAATAATCTATGTTGGCATCGTTGCTGTGCAGGTGTGGTGCTAATACCCAAACCTTAATTAGTTGGGGCGACAAGAATGATAATGGGTTAGTTGATACCATAAAAATTTATGCCGGTTACAGGGAAAGCTTGTGTTTTACCTGCTGCCTGATAAAATCGGTTAGTTTATATTTTGAAAGCGTTTCTACAGAAAGATGTGAAGCGCCGTTTATTAACTGTAAACATGCAGGGTTTCCACAATTACAAACAAAGGGTTGCGACATTTCCCATTCGGTACTTGGATAAAAAAAAGTAAACTCATCACCCGGTTGAAGCGCTTGCAAACAAACCAGTTCCATAGTTGCGGTATTAAAAAAAACATTGGGAGCACAACTATGATTGATGTATTGCAGAAACTCGGGCATTAGCGTAATATGGCTATCGGCGCCGGTTTGCACGGTTAAGTATGTTGCATACGATTGCGTTGTGCGGGCATTAAAATTACAAATTATATCGCCGGGGGCAAAACTAACGGTAGCGTGCAACGATTTTTGATTGGAAGCATTATTCAGTAACACATTTGCAAAAATGTGGTTGCTGATAACTTCGGAAACTGGGTTAGTAATTGAAGTTGTTATCATGCGTGTTAGCTGGGAATAACTTTTAAATGATGATAATAAATTGAGTTAATTTTTTTACGGTTGATTCTATATAGTAAATGTATAAAAGCATTGTATAATAAAAAAGATAATTAATTATTGAGAGGCAAAGGTGGATTAATAAGCAAATTGTGTGTATAACCTAAACTAACAAATGTAAGCCCCGGTACTTTATTTTAGAACGGCTTATACCAAAACGGGATAAGGTTTGTTGTATGGGTTTTCTTAAAGAAACAAAAGAGATACTTTAAAACATACTTTACCCTTTAAAAAAGCAAAGAATTTTGTAATTCTGTTAAAAATTATAAGTTAAAACACGGGGTTAATTAAGTACAGCCAATGAAATATATACATAAGGGTTAACCGACCACTCGTCGTTCATCTGCATTTCAATGTCGCCATAACGTAAGTCAAGCAGGTTACCATTTTCATTAATTTCCCAAAGTGTAGGTGGTTTTTTACCTGGTTCAATATCAAATATTTCAGGTATCATTTCCTGTAATATCCCATTCCAGCATAATAGTATTACCTGTTCTTTTTGCGAAAGCGCTTTGTTGTTGTTATTGCCATTTTTCAGTTCGCACCAATCTCTTTTAAAGAAGCTACTGTTGGCATTTAATAAAATTTCCTGGTTTATAGAAGTCTTTTTCATACATGAGCTTTTTGGTACTCAATAATATGATGACGAACCTGCTATAAAGTGATACAGTTAGAAGATAAATAATTGTTAAGAAAGGAAAAAGATACAAACCTGGTTTTAATTGGTTAAAATAGTTCTCTAATAAAGCCGAAGCCTCATCTTTTTGATGAGGCTTCGGTAACTTTAAATAATTGACTACTTCTTAAAATCATTTATTCCATAATAATATACTTGTTTTTTGCCGGGGTATATACCTTCAATCTGAAAATTATTTTCCTGTTTGCTTAAAGCCTGTTTTAAATCATCAGGAGATTTTACTACTTCATCTCCAACTTTGGTAATTATAAATCCTGGCTTTATAGTTGTTTGGTCGTTAATAATACCTTCGCCAATTTTACCAACTTTAACTCCTCCGGCAATACCCAGTTTTGCAGCTTCTTCTTTTGATACGGCAGTAAACGCTGCACCCAAAGATTTTATTGCAGCGTCACGCTGACTGGGAAAACTGCCTAACTTATTTTTTAAAGTTACAGTAACTGTTTTTTCCTGGTTGCCCCTCATATAGGTAATAGACAGGTTATCGCCGGGTTTATGCCTTGCAATTATTTCTGATAGTTCTGACCCTGTGGTTACAGCATCGGCATTTATTTTAATAATGGCATCGCCCTTTTTAATACCTGCTTCTGCCGCAGCTCCGGTGGGATCGGTTTCTATTACCCACACGCCATCAATATCATCATTTATGCCCAATTCTTTCTTCTTCGCATTATCAAGATTCTCTGGCGCCATGCTAATACCGAGAAAACCCCTTTGTACCGAACCGTATTTCATTATATCGTTTACAACTTTTTTCATAAGGTTTGCAGGAATAGAATATGCATAACCTGCGTATGAACCTGTTGGCGATGCAATGGCCGAAGTAATACCTATTAACTGGCCACCTGTATTTACAAGAGCACCTCCGCTACTGCCGGGGTTAACGGCAGCATCTGTTTGTATAAATGCTTCAACGGGAGCTGCACCTTGTTGGTTAATACCAATGTTACGGCTCTTGGCGCTTACAATTCCTTGTGTAACGGTTACATCTAAATTAAGCGGATAACCAATAGCCAACACCCATTGGCCTAAATGCACATCATCTGAATTACCGATTGACATTACCGGCAAATTATCACCATCAATTTTTATTATTGCCAAATCGGTATTGGCATCTGTACCAATAACTTTTGCCTTATAATTTTTACGGTCGTTTAATGTAACGGTTATTTCTGTTGCACCGTCAATTACGTGGTTATTGGTAACAATGTATCCATCTTTACTAATAATAACACCCGAACCCGATGCCCGCTGGTCTGGTACAACCATAGTACCGCTACCACCAAAAAACCTTTTGAAAAGATCGTCATCACCAAACATATTTCCAAAGGGATTTTGTGACCTGCCCGATACCTGGCTGGCCTTGGTTACTGTTTTAATATGTACTACCGAAGGAACCGCTTGTGTTGCTGCATTTTCAAAATCAACAGGTGGCGTAATATTGTTTGTATAGTTTGTTTTATATGCCGGTATGCTGTCGGTTTGCAATGCTGTTCTGTTATTATTGTTTTTGGCAAACAAGGTAAATCCAGCCATAACCAGTATTGTTCCAATTACAAAAGTTAATATTTTTAATTGCTTTTTCATTTGTATCTATTTTTTGTTGTTAAGATTTCTTATCAATATCCAGCTAAAGGAATTAAACACTCAATCATCATTTAATAAATTTAACTTCTAAAACAGCTCTCCTCTTTCTGAATACCTAATTCTTTGTACACTGTTTTTCTGTGAATGAGATTGTAATAATTTATGCCTGTCGGATTCCTGTTGTTGAATTAATACCGACAAACGGATTACATGCTCCTGTAAAAGCTCATCATCTGCATTTGTAATTACATCGTTTATAACTTGTCTTAGTTGCGGAATCTTGCTGATGATGATGCCCGAAAGTTCTGAAAAAATAAGGCTTGTATCTGCAATACTTAAGCCATTGTTGTTTGCAAATTGTTTTAAATCCTGGTACATGATCTTATATTTTTCGATTAATATGTATTAATGATCTTTTTGTTATTTTAAAAAATGATGAAAATAAAAGTTCCCTGTATTGCTACAGGGAACCCCATCTTAACCCTGAAACCAGCCATGTGAAAAAAACTTAACCACGGCTTTTTTTATTTTATTTAAATCAGAACAATTATTTAAAAGAAAAAATACCAATACATCAATAGGAGTTAAAAAATTGAAAAATGTTTTTGACCTTTTCATTTTAATGGGTTCTAATTTTCTTTGGAGCTAAAATTATTAAATGCAATAGCCGGTACAAAATAGTAATCGCTGGTTGGGCAAATAGTATCGGTAAAGAGCGTAAAGTTTTTAATTACTTTTTTATTACCAGCTAAAATAATAGAGGGCTTAAATTTTATTTTGTATCAAGTAAAAAACCAGCTTCCTTAACAGCAGCAAGGCAAACAGATGAAATTGATTTAAAAGTGCTGTTAAATATTTCTGTATTCAAAGGCTCATACTCCAGCTTATCAAGATGTGGCTGTAGCTTACCAGTTAATCCCATTATAGAAACAGTTGTCTTCATATTATGCGCTAATTGACGCAATTGTATCATATCCTTATTCTCCCAGGCTTTTTCTAGCTCTTCCAGTTCCTGAGGTATTGATTCAATGAATTGTGCGGTAACATTTTTTTCATATTCTGTATTGCCTCCGCTAACCTCTTTCATATAATCCAGATTAATGAATTGATAATCGTTTTTTTTAAAACTATTTTTTTCAGATAAATGATTCTCCTCTTTAATTTGAGTAAACTGTGTAATCAGTTTAAATAGCCTATCTATGTTAATAGGCTTAGAGATATATTCGTTCATACCATAAGCAATACATTTTTCCTTTTCGCCAGCAAGCGCATGTGCTGTCATGGCAACAATAGGAATATCTGATTTTAACTGATGCCTTATTTGTTGCGTAGCGGTGTAGCCGTCCATTTCGGGCATTTGAATATCCATTAAAACCATGTTATAACTTTTCGATTTTAGTTTTTCAAGCGCCTCCTTTCCGTTTTTTGCCAGGTCGTATTGAAGGTTCCAGTTTTTAAATAAATGTTTTATGAGGGATTGATTTACTTCATTGTCTTCGGCAACCAAAACAACTACATTGCTTAAATTAATCTCATTGTTTTTTGAGGCCGGGTTCAACAAATTTTCATTGGTTTCAGTAGAGGAGATCTGGTATGGAATAACGATTTTAAAACTGGTTCCTTTGCCAGGCTTGCTTTCTACTTTTATTGTTCCTTTTTGAAGTTTTACCAGGTCGTTGACAATTGACAGGCCCAGCCCGGTGCCGCCGTATTTCCTGGTAACAGCATCATCTGCTTGTTGAAAACGACCAAATATCTGTTCAAGTTTTTTGGTATCAATACCAATTCCAGTATCGGCTACAGTAATGCCCGTTTTTACTTTACCGTTATATATACCTTCATTAGATATATACATATTAATACTGCCTTGTTCGGTAAATTTTAATGCATTACTAATAAGGTTTATCAAAATTTGTGTAAGCCGTATGGCATCGCCATTTAATTTATCGGGTAAAGAGTCGTCCACTTGTGTTGAAAAAATTATTTTCTTTTCACTTATCTTCTCAGTAAACATTACTTCTACAGAATGTGTAAGTTCACGAATGCTAAATGGCGCAGCTTCAATCCGCATCATACCGGCTTCAATCTTCGATAGGTCAAGTATATCGTTGATGATGGTAAGTAAATTTTCGCCAGATCGTTTAATAGTTTGCACATACCCTGTTGATTCATCATCTAAATTTTTTTGTTCTAATAAATTGGTGAACCCCAGGATGGCATTCATTGGTGTGCGTATTTCGTGGCTCATATTAGCCAAAAAATTTTCTTTAACATTTGCCGTTTCTCTTTCTTTTTTTTCTGAAATATGAAGTTGCCTGATAAGTAACCCTTGTTTGCGAATGGTGTTTATTATAAACCAAAACAACATTGCCCCACCGGCCAACACCGATAATATCAACAAGCTAATAAACAACTGGGCTTTTTTACTGCTTTGTTCAATAGTGAGCGTAGCCTGGGCAAAATGTTTTTTTCTGGTACTGTCAATTTTATGTATTAGTGTAACAATGGAATCGGTTAACCTTGAACTTATATGACTGGCAAATATTTTTTCGGCAGCCACTTTTCCGTTAACCCTAAAAATTTCTAAAACATTTTTGTCGAACAATAATTTATGATGTACCAAAGTGTCCAGTTCATCAATATACCTGGAAGAGCTGTCGTCGTCAGTTATTTTTTGTAATTTATTAAGGTTTTCTTCTGCTGACACTACATTTTTTTCGAGTCCCTTAAAATAGCCTGCATCGTTTGTTACAATTGTACCTTTAACGATGCTTTCCATGGAGATGATAAATTTTTCCAGGTCTTTTAACTGCGAACTGACAGTTACTTCTCCCATCAGCTTTTGATTTCCTTTAATAAGCTGATCGTTATTTTTTGAAAAAATGAAATGCATATAGATAAGCATCAGCATACCCAATACAAATGCAGCAAGTATAAGTAAAGAGATTTTTTTATTGCTCATAAGTTAATACAACATCTAATTTACGAAATTCAACGCTCCTTTTCGGAAGGCACTTTTAAATACCGGAGTATGAAATAAGCAAGAAAAGAAATACTTAGGATGATGCCACAAACTAAAAGAATTATTGATAGGAGGTTGATACCGGCATCAATACTTTTTAATAAATAAAAAGAAAGGAATATTATAATAAGTGTACACGAAAAAAATAATATGGGATAAATAATTTTCAACAAATAAAATTTAATTCTTTAAAATGAGGCTCCTGTAGAAACAGGAGCCGGTAGTATAAACATATTGCTAATGAGAAAACCTTAATATCTGTTTTTTAATATTGTAAAGCTATAGGTACAAAGAGGGTGCAGATAAGAATAATCGATGAACGGGCAATAACTATCGACAGGTTATAAATTGATCCTGTTCAACTTCAAACAAAAATTAAATTAACTTACAGAGATGATTTTTCTGGAGAATAAAACAATAATTACAAACCTTTAAATTATATACTTGAATATTGTTACCATAACTGGTCTGGCTGCGGCAATTTGCACTACAGCATCTTTTGTGCCACAAGCTGTAAAAACTATTCGTACAAAAAACACTTCGGGTATTTCAATGGGTATGTATTCGTTGTTTTCTTTTGGCACATTGCTTTGGTTGATTTATGGTATAGCAGATAATAACTTGCCTATAATTATTGCCAATGCAATTACTTTGTTGTTTGCAGTTATCATTCTTGTTTATAAGATTAAATATCGCTAAAAAGCTACATTGCTTTAATTAAATTAGCAAGTAAAGCTGTCCATCCTGTTTGGTGTGAAGCGCCCAGACCACGGCCATTATCTCCATTAAAATATTCAAAAAATAAAAGATCTCCGGGCCTGCTTTGCAGAAAATCATCATTATTATACACGGCCAATTTTGTTTCTTGCTGTTTGTATAAACTTATAAGCCTGCTCCTTAGATTTTCGGCAATAAATTTTAGCGAATGGTAATTTTGTGAACCTGTTGGAAATTCAACAGTAAAATCATCGCCATAATATTTGTAAAATTTCAGTAGCGACTCAATAATTAAAAAATTAACCGGCATCCATACAGGCCCACGCCAATTACTATTGCCGCCAAACATGGCATTGTTACTTTCTCCCGGTGTGTATTTAACTTCATAATCTGTTCCCTCAGCCGTTACCTTATAGGGGTGCTGCTCGTACACTTTAGAGATAGAACGGATACCGTATGGGCCAAGGAATTCGTTTTCATCAAGCATGCGATGTAAGATTGCTTTTAACCGGTGACCTCTTATTAAACTGAATGTGCAACTATTATTTTTTCCCGGTTCATTCCAGCGAGAAACCTGTTCTACCAAATCGGGTCGGTTTTTAATAAACCAATCTAATTTATTACTAAGTATTTTTTTATTGTCGGGTATACCATCTTCCCAAACTTCAATGGCAAGCAGAGGTATTAGTCCAACAAGGCTACGGATCTTTAGCGGGTAATTGTCTTTTTCAGTAAACGCAATTGCATCATAAAAGAAACCATCGGCATCATCCCACAAACCAGTATTGGTGGTACCCGAATTTTTGATGGCGCCGGCAATATGTAAAAAGTGTTCAATAAAATTACCCGCAATATCCAGGTATGCTTCATTGTCTTGAGCCAATATCAATGCCATGCGATACATGTTAAGAGAATACATGGCCATCCACCCTGTGCTATCGGCCTGTTGCAGGATGCCTCCCGTTGGCAATGGCATTTCCCTGTTGAAAACTTCTATATTATCAAGCCCCAAAAACCCACCTTCAAAAATATTATTGCCTTCGGCATCTTTACGGTTAAGCCACCAGGTGTAGTTAATGAGTAACTTTTGAAACATGATGGTTAAAAACTTTTTATCGGCCGTAGCAACATTTAATTTTTTTTCTGTTTCATACACATATAACGCTGCCCATGCATGTACAGGAGGGTTCACTTCATCAAAAGCCCATTCGTAAGCGGGCAATTGCCCCATGGAATGCATGTAACGCTCATGCGTTAATAATAGTAACTGTTCTTTAGCAAAACCAATATCTATATTGGCAAAAGCAATGCATTGTAGTGCTAGGTCCCAGGTGGCAAACCAGGGATACTCCCATGTGTCGGGCATACTTATTATATCGGCTGCGCTAAAATGCTGCCAATTAGTATTACGGCCCTTTTTGCGTTGGGGTGGCGGAGGCAAAGAGCCTATATCGCCATTGAGCCATGTATGTACATCATAAAAATAAAATTGTTTGTTCCATATTAAACCAGCCCATGCCTGCCGCTGAATATTTTTTAATTCATTATCAGAAATGTTTTGCTGCAAAGAATCATAAAATTCATTGGTTTCTTTTATTCGTTGTGCAAATGTTTCATCAAATATTTCAAATGCATTTTCAATTTGTTGATTGCATAACCGAAGCCGTATTTTAATTTCTTCACCAGGGTTAACATCTAATTGATAAACTGCAGTAGCTTTAGTTCCTCCCCTATCTGGGTTTACAGTATTCTCTGCATTTACAATGTAATTGTTGATACCATCTTTATAAAACCTGTTATCATCCGTATAATTATATAAACGTTTATTGTTGGTTTCGTTTTCGCAAAAAAGTAAATCATCGGTATTTTGGCAATACAAGAAATAGTTCCCCAATATTGCATGCTCTGCTTTTACCAGGTTTGCTCCTGATGCAAAAAGCAAGGGTTTATCTTTTTGAGCTAGTGGCAACCAGGTATTACGAAACCAAATGGTTGGCAAAACTGTAAGTGGCGATTTTTCTGTTCCCTTATTTTGTACAGTAATTTGAATGAGGATATCATTTGTTGTAACCTTAGCATATTCAATACAAATATTGAAGTAACAGTTGTTGTTAAAAATACCGGTATCTGTTAATTCAAATTCTGTTTCCTCTTTGTTGCGTTTTGCATTTTCAGCAATTAACTGTTCGTAAGGGAATTTTTGTTGCGGATACAGGTATTGCATTTTTAGGTATGCATGTGAGGGAGCAGCATCAGTATAATAATAAATATCTTTTACGTCTTCGCCGTGATTTCCCTGTTGATTGGAAAGGCCAAAGAACCTTTCTTTTATAAAAGGATCATTATGATTCCAAAATGCTGCTGCAAAGCAAAGCTGTTGTTCCTTATCGCAAATGCCTCCTATTCCTTCTTCGCCCCAGCGAAACGCTTTACTGCGTGCCATATCATGGGTTGTGTAATTCCATGCATCGCCACCGGCGCTGTAATCTTCCCTTACAGTGCCCCATTGCCTGTTAGATACATACGGCCCCCATTTTCTCCAGGCGGCGTCTTTCAATCTTTCTTTTTCTGCATTCATATTTTATCCGTTGGTTGAAAAGCCAGGGTATAAGGTCATACCGCCATCAACAAAAATAGATGCGCCGGTAATATAATCACTCTCATCGCTTGCCAGCCAGGCAGCCACTTTACCAATATCTGCCGGTTGGCCAATACGTTGATACGGAATTAATGTAAGCAAACTGTTTAATGCTTGTGTGGTATCCCAGGCTGTTTTGTTGATAGGCGTTTGAATAGCTCCTGGGCAAATACTATTGATGCGTATTTTGTGCGGAGCATATTCTTGTGCAATACTTTTCATCAATAATTTGATACCGCCTTTTGAAGCAGCGTAGTTGGCATGGCCTGCCCAGGGAATTTCCTGGTGTACCGAACTGATGCAGATTATTTTTCCTGCTGCAATTGAGCGTTCTGGTACAACTCCTCTGTTTAAAAATTCTATAATTGCCTCACGAGAACATAAAAACTGCCCGGTAAGGTTTACATCAATTACCTTTTGCCATTGCTGTAAAGTCATTTTATGAAATGGAGCATCTCTTTGCAAACCGGCATTATTAACCAAAATATCAATTGTTCCAAAAGTTGCAATAGCTTGTTTAAACATAGCCTTAACCTGCTCTTCATTACTTACATCTGCTTGTATGGCAATGGCATTACTGCCTGCCAATTTTATTTTTTCAACAACAGCATTGGCTTCATCGGCATTTACTACATAGTTAATAATAATATTTGCACCAGCCTGGCCCAGGGTAATAGCAATACCTTCACCAATACCGGAGTTGGCACCAGTAACTAAAGCAGTTTGCCCATTTAGTTTTTTATCATCCATTTACTTTTTAGTTTATTGTAAGCATATTCATTGTAAAGTTAAGCGCTACAATTTCTTCAATGCCTGGTTAATGATATCTTTATTAAGCAGCTCTCCCATTGATAATGCCGTGTATTGAATTTCCAGGGAAGGCTTTCCATTTTTATACATTTTAATTTGTAGAAAAGCGAAAACTATAAAACGAAAGCTTTTTAAAATAATTAATTCGGCAAATGGGCGAATACTATCGTTTAAAGGAAAGTAAAAACAAAAAAAGTTGAATACTGGTATTTCTTTTACAAAAAACAGGTTAATGAAAATTGGCGATACTGTATCATAAGTAAATTAACTTAAACGGTAAAGCAGTATTGCGATAATAAAAAAGGGATTATTAAATTTTAAAGTATGTTCATCCTTTTATTTAAAACAGCCCTGTAAGCGTCAGCTATGGGTACCGGTTTACTGTTTATAATCAAAGCGCCATCTTGTATGCTGTCAATTTTTGAAATTGCGACAACATAGGAACGGTGAACCCTAAAGAAAGCTTGTGCCGGCAATCGTTCTTCTACAGCTTTTAATGTAGAATGTATGGCAAAAAATTTTTGAGCAGTATGCAGTTTTACATAATCACCCATTGCCTCTGCATATAAAATATCATCCAGTTTTAAACGCCTTACAATATTTGAATCCCTAATAAAAATAAATTCATCTACATTCATTTTTACTTCTTCGGTTTTACTTTGTAATATTTCTCTTGCTTTGTCAATAGCCTGTATAAAGCGTGCAGGCGTAACGGGCTTTACAATATAATCGGCCACATTTAGTTCAAACGCTTCGGCTGCATATTCTTTTTTTGATGTAGTAAAAATGATAACGGGCCTTTTATTACCCAGGTTTTTTGTAAGCTCCAAACCAGAAATACCCGGCATTTCAATATCTAACAAAAGAATATCAACCGGCTGTTCCTGTAAAAAGTTATAAGCATCCATTGCTGTGGCACACTCTCCGGCAACTTCAATGTCTTTTACCTGGCTGGCCAGGTGTTTCATGGTAGTTCGGGCTATTTTGTTATCATCAACTATTAAACAAATCATGGTTTAAAGGTAACTTTTTCGTAAATTAAGATGAAGTTTTTAATGTAATCAATCTTGTTATAAACGGATAAAGAATATGTATTTGATTATTTAACGACTGATTTAGCCTGTACAGCGAATTTTAAAAAATTAACGGCATTGTATCAGTTACATTGTAAATGAAAAATATCTTAACACTTAAAAAATACTACCATGACAGTTTTTGAAAATGAAAATGTTACCGGAAAAAATATTGAAGGTAAACATACTAACATGCCACTTAAGTTTTTAACTGCCTCATCTATTATTGGCGATAAGGTACATAATGATAAAGGCGAGCATCTCGGTAAAATTGAAGACATCATGATTAACTTAAATACCGGGCAAATTGAATATTATGTGATAAAGTTTGGAGGATTTATTACAATAGGCGAGAAATACTTTGCCATTCCGTTTTCTTTGCTAAAAGTTGATTCCAATAAAAAAATGTTTCTTTTTAATGAAAGCAGGGATAAATTGGAAAAAGCTCCGGGCTTTGATATGAACCACTGGCCCGAAACAAATTTTCATGCAGAGGCTTCTTATTGGAGGTTTGTAGAATAAGCTGAACAGGAAAAAAACAAAAAACCTCAACATTGCTGTTAAGGTTTGTTTGTGGTGTGGGGCGGGATTGAACCGCCGACACAAGGATTTTCAGTCCTTTGCTCTACCAACTGAGCTACCGCACCATTGATTTGGGCAGCAAAAATAAGGGTATTCCTTTAAAATCTGTTGCCTGTAATAAAAAAATATGCAATCAATTACCGTATTCGCATAAAAACTTAATACGCATCAGTTTTAATTGTTCCCAGTTAAAATTGCTGTCAGCAAGTTCTTCCTGGGCTACCTGTAACGAAGAAGTTTCGCAACTTTTAAAATAATCCATTATTTCATCCTGTTCATATTCATCCACCATTTCATCAATGGCATAATCTAAATTAAGTTTGGTACCACTGGCTACTATGGTTTCCATTTCTTCCAGCAGTTCATCTAAACGCAGGTCACGGGTTTTTGCCAATGTTTCCAGTGGTATTTTCTTATCAACATTTTGTATGATGAAAATTTTGTTGTTATTACGGTTTACCACACTTTTCATCACAAAATCATCGGGCTTTATAACATCGTTTTCTTCAACATATTTTTTAACCAACTCAATAAAAGGTTTGCCATAACGTATGGCTTTTCCTTTACTTACTCCACTTATTTTTTCCAGCTCGGCCATTGTTGTGGGAAACATAGTGGCCATATCTTCTAAACTGTTTTCTAAAAAAATAACAAATGGCGGCAAATTCTTTTCCTTTGCAACTTTTTTCCTAAGGTCTTTCAATAGCATTACTAATTTTTCATCAGCTATCGCAGAGTCCGTAACTGACTGTTCTCCTTCTTCGTCATCGGCATTGGCTTCTTCAAAAAGATTATTAAGTACAATTTTAAAGGAGGTTGGTTTTTTTAAAAAAGCAATACCTGTTTTTGTAAGTTTAAGCAAGCCATACTCTACAATGTCTTTTTCAATTAAACCGGTTAGTAGCATTTGCCGAATTAAGCTGTTCCAAAAATGGTTTTCTTTATCATTACCACTTGCAAAAACTTCCAACTCTTCGTGACGATACATTTTTACAGCAGGAGTAGCTTTTCCTGCCAGTATGAGTAATACATATTCAACCGGAAACTGTTCGCCCAGGGCTTTTATAACTTTTAAAATTGTAACCGTTTCATCTTTAGCTTCTATTTTTTCTTTTGGATGCAGGCAATTATCGCAATGGCCACAGCTTTTTTTATCATCATAATACTCACCAAAATAATGTAATAAAGTTTTACGCCGGCATACGCTGCTTTCGGCATAAGCCACCGTTTCATTAATTAATTGTGCACCAACTTCCCGCTCACTCAGAGGCTTGTCTCTCATCAGGTGTTCCAGTTTGGCCACATCTTTGTGCGAATAATAAAGAATACATTTTCCTTCCATGCCATCTCGGCCGCCACGGCCGGTTTCCTGGTAATAATTTTCAATTGATTTGGGTATGTTATAATGGATAACAAAACGAATATCAGGTTTATCAATACCCATCCCAAAAGCTATGGTGGCAACTATTACATCGGTATCTTCATTTAAAAATTCATCCTGTCGATGCGCCCTTAACTTACTATCGAGTCCGGCGTGGTAAGCTACCGCTTTTATACCATTGGCCATTAGCATTTTTGCCAACTCTTCAGTGGTTTTGCGGTTGAGTGTGTAAATGATGCCACTTTTATTTTTATGCTGCTGTATAAACCTTACTATGCTTTTATTGGTTTGGTCAAGGTTTATCTTTGGTTGAATTTCGTAATAAAGATTGGGGCGGTTAAATGATGAAATAAATATTTTGGGTTTGCGTAATCCCAGGTTTTTAATAATATCACTTTGCACTTTTGGTGTAGCTGTGGCAGTTAATGCTATTACCGGTTTTTTTTCATCAATAAGGTCCATCATTTCTCTAAGCCTTCGGTATTCTGGTCTAAAATCGTGGCCCCACTCCGAAATGCAATGGGCTTCATCAACTGCAAAAAAAGATATATCAAGCTCTTTAAAAAAATTAATATTGTCTTCTTTGGTCATGGTTTCAGGAGCTACATACAGCAATTTTGTTTTGCCGGCAAGTAAATCATCTTTTACAATTTTTTGCTGCCCCTTGTTTAATGTGCTGTTTAAAAAGTGAGCTATATTGTCCTTATCGTTATAGCTTCTTACCAGGTCAACCTGGTTTTTCATTAATGCTATTAATGGAGAAACCACAATGGCAACACCATGGCTAATGATGGCCGGTAACTGGTAGCACAAACTTTTACCGCCGCCTGTAGGCATGATTACAAAAGTATCATTACCATTTAACAGGCTTTGTATAATTTCTTCCTGCGGACCTTTAAAGCCTTCAAAGCCAAACTGGTTTTGTAATTGAACAGATAAATCAGAGAGGTTGCTTTTGGCGGCCTTTTTTGGTTTAGGTTCTTTAATAGTGGATTTTGTTTTTGCCATAATTTTCCTTCCCCCGGTTTTGTACAATTAGGTAATAAAATTTCAACAAATTTTAAAGGGCAGCGAAGTTAACTAATGTTATTACAAAATCATGTTGTATCAAATTCCGGAGTCTGTTAATTTTTCAGTCATTTAAATTAATCAAAAAAAACTAACCTGCAAAAATTCAACAGGTAAAATTATCAGTAAGAATGTTTACAACTTTTAGGCAATATACACGCTTTGCATTATGGATGAATTGAAGTAGGTTTGCGGCAATTAACAATGAATACTGATAATATTATAACAACCGCTTTACGTACTATTGACTTAGAAACCAATGCTGTAAGTGGATTAAAATCGTCAATTGATGCCAGTTTTTCGAGGGCTGTAGTGCAAATTGCCAACAGTAAGGGCCGGTTAATTGTTAGCGGAATAGGTAAAAGCGCAATTGTGGCTCAAAAAATTGTAGCAACCCTCAACAGTACCGGCACTCCTTCTATATTTATGCATGCTGCCGATGCCATACACGGCGACCTGGGCATGGTGCAATCTAACGACGTGGTAATGGTTATAAGCAAAAGTGGTAATAGCCCCGAAATAAAAGTACTTGTTCCCCTGGTTAAAAATTTTGGAAACATTTTAGTTGGCATGGTTGGTAATATGCAATCTTTTTTAGCCTTAAATAGTGATATCGTTTTAAATACAACTGTATATAAAGAAGCTTGCCCCATTAACCTTGCGCCTACAAGCAGCACTACTGCTCAAATGGTGATGGGTGATGCACTGGCCGTTTGCCTTATGGAGGAAAAAGGGTTTAACAGCAATGATTTTGCAAAATATCACCCCGGTGGTACACTGGGCAAAAGGTTATACTTGAGAGTTGCAGAAATAGCTGACCAAAATGAAAAACCAAAAGTGTTACCCGCTGCTACTATAAAAGAAGTTATTGTTGAAATGACAAATAAAAGACTGGGAGTTGCCGTTGTAGTAAATGAAACCGGCAAAGTTTTAGGGATTATTACCGATGGCGACCTGAGACGTATGCTGGAAAAAACAGAAATCATTACCGGGCTAACAGCAAATGATATTATGACCAGCAATCCAAAAACAATTGCTGCAGATGTGCTGGCTGTAACAGCATTGGAGGAAATGAGAAAATACAACATCAGCCAATTAATAGCTGAAGAAAACGGGTTATACAATGGAATTATACATTTACACGATCTTGTAAAAGAAGGAATCATATAAATATTAGCATGAACAAAAATAACTATGTAGCCATTATGGCCGGAGGTATTGGAAGCAGGTTTTGGCCAATAAGCCGTACCGATTTTCCAAAACAGTTTCTGGATATCTTAAACACAGGCCGTACATTGATACAAGCCACATACGACCGCTTTGCCGATTTTATACCCGCCGAAAATATTTATGTGGTAACCTTTGAACAGTATAAGGATATTGTAGCAAAACAGTTGCCACAATTACCAGTTGAAAATATTTTATGTGAGCCATCTCGTAAAAATACAGCTCCCTGTGTAGCCTATATTTCTTACAAACTTCAAAAATTAAATGCCGAAGCCAACCTTATTTGTGCACCATCTGATCATTTGATTACAGATGAAAAAGGCTTTAAACAAATTTGTACCGATGCCCTGCATTTTACCGAAAATATAAAAGCGCTGGTTACTCTTGGCATACAACCCACACATCCAAATACAGGATATGGTTACATCCAGTACGATCAACAACCTGTAAGTAATAATGTTTTTAAAGTAAAAACATTTACCGAAAAACCCGACCTGGAGCTTGCAAAAACATTTATTGCCAGTGGCGATTTTTTATGGAATGCAGGCATATTTGTATGGCAGGTAAAAAATATCATAAAAGCATTTGAAAAATATTTGCCCGAAATTGCCGAAGTTTTTGAAGCAGAAAAAAAACATTTTAATACCAATAGAGAACAGGATGCAATAGAACGCATTTATCCGCTTTGCGTTAATATCAGTATTGATTACGGCATCATGGAAAAAGCCGATAATGTATATATCATACCATCATCATTTGGCTGGAGCGATTTAGGCACCTGGGCAAGTACGTACGATAATTTGGAAAAAGATTACTTGGGAAATGCTGTTGCAGGCAATAATGTTATGGTGATTGATGCAACAAACAATATGGTACACGAAAGAAAAGGAAAGCTTATTGTGTTGCAGGGGCTTGATGAATTTGTGGTTGTGGACACTGAAGACGTTTTGCTGATATGCAAGAAAAACAAAGAGCAGGAAATAAAAGAATATGTAGCAGAGATTAAAAGAAATAAGGGAGATAAGTATATTTAAAACCTGGCTGTTGATACCACCCATAAAAAGTAAATTACCCAATGTTGGCACCACCATTTTTACAGAAATGAGTGTGCTGGCCAACCAACACAATGCCATAAACCTGGGGCAGGGTTTTCCCGATTTTTCGATGGATGAAAAACTAATTGCTTTGGTAAACCAAGCCATGCAGCAAGGCCATAACCAATATGTTCACATGAACGGCTTGTTTGCATTAAGAGAAGTGCTGGCCGAAAAAATAAATGACCTATACGATAAAATTATAAACCCGGATACAGAAATTACAGTTACTCCCGGCGGCACTTATGCAATTTATACAGCTCTTACTGCAATTTTACAGCCCGGCGATGAAGTAATTGTTTTTGAACCGGCATACGATTGCTATATACCTACTATTGAAATGAATGGCGCAGTGCCGGTTTTAATCCCATTGGTTTATCCAAATTACAGCATTGACTGGGAGCAGGTAAAACAAAAAATAACAGCTCGTACAAAACTAATTATGCTTAACACGCCGCACAACCCAACGGGTGCATTGTTAAGCACACAGGATATTGAAGCCTTGCAAAACATTTTAAGAGGAACCGAAATTTTTATTTTATGCGATGAAGTGTATGAACATTTGGTATATGATGGAAAAAAGCATGAAAGTATGTTACGCTATCCCGATTTGTATGCAAGAAGTTTTATTTGTTTTTCATTTGGCAAAGTATATCACTGCACCGGTTGGAAAATGGGATATTGTGTGGCGCCTCCTGCATTAATGAAAGAGTTTAGAAAAATTCACCAGTTTAATTGTTTTAGCTGCAACAGCCCTGTACAATTTGCTTTATCAGAATTTTTAAAACAAAAAGAAAACTATTTGCAACTGGGTACATTTATACAACAAAAAAGAGATCTTCTTTTAAACCTGATGCGGCAAACAAAATTAAAACCTTTGCCATCTTACGGCAGCTATTTTCAGTTATATAGTTACAATAATATTACCGATGAAAAAGAAAAGGATTTTGCCATACGCCTTACAAAAGAATATGGCGTAGCAACAATACCTACATCGGCATTTTATAAAAACGGAACGGAGAATAAAGTTTTGCGTTTTTGTTTTTCAAAAAAAGATAATACGCTTGAAGAAGCGGTAAACAGATTGATGAAATTATAACATCACTTCCTCACTTTTTTTTATTAACAAATTTGAATTTATACCCCAAACTGGTGAAAGTGATGATCGAGGTGTTTATACATACTTTTTCCCCATTGTTCACTGGTATAAGCGCCAAACATAGGATGCGGAAACTTTCCAACATTATCAGGTCCCTGGCTGTAAAATTGGTTGATTAAACCGGTAAGTTCCTGCATTTCTTTTTCAAAATCTCTTTCATCTTTAATGATAAAGTTGGGCGCTGTGGGAAGGTTCTTTTTCCAGGGGTCGTCGTTATATAATTTTTTCTTAAAAGCCCAACCGATAAGCACGCCTAACATATTGCGAGGGATTTTTTTATCGCTAAGCGGCACTTTAAACGCTTCTTTGCAATGTGCCAGCATCTGGCTTACAGTCATTTTACCCCACTGGCGCTGCGATTGAGGGGAAAGCTTGTTGATACGGTTTATGATTTCGGTATAAGGCTCCTTATCAAATAAATTTTTCATGATGCAGTTGTTTGTTTAAACGTGGTAAAAAATGTAGCGTAGAATAAAACATAGTTTTAGTTTTTGGATAATAATAACTAAGTTTATTTTACAGGTATTGATAATAGTTTTCTCAAATTAAATTGTGTTTATTGATTGCACATATCTATTTACATACAATCTTAACTAAATAAATATTCCACATCCGATTTAGAAAGTGCTTTTACAAAACCAGCATCATCGGCTATGAGGTCGCTGGCTAATTTCTTTTTCTTTTCCTGCAATTGTAAAATTTTATCTTCAATAGTATCAACACAAATCATGCGGTAAGCAAAAATATTTTTTGTTTGTCCAATGCGGTGTGTGCGGTCAATGGCTTGTTGTTCAACAGCGGGGTTCCACCAAGGGTCAACAATATACACATAATCGGCGGCTGTTAAGTTTAAACCAACTCCACCGGCTTTTAACGAAATAAGAAATACCCTGCAATCATCATTGTTCTGAAAATTTTGAATGGCCTTTTCCCTGTCAATAGCAGAAGTGCTACCGTCAAAATATTCAAATGGAATATTATCTTTTATAAGTTTCTTTTTTATTAATGCCAGCATTCCTAAAAACTGGGAAAATATCAAAGCTTTATGATCGCCAATGTTTTCTTCAATTTCACGAGCCAGTTCATCCAGTTTGATGGAATGGTTTGGATATTTTTCTTCTTCATTTAAAATGGCGGGGCTGTCGCATATCT
>DAOLYC010000002.1:0-26157 GCA_035425605.1 Ferruginibacter sp. | reverse complement strand
TTAATATACGCTTCTTCTGCATTTTTCATTAATGCCAAAGCTTTGTCATAATCCTTTTCTTCTACCAATAATTTAATACCTCCAACGGCAGCATTTAGCAAGGGGTCCATTGTAACAATATGCTCATCTTTCATCTGGCATTTAATACCATTTTCTGTCAGTAGTCCCATGGTCATATTTGCCAGCATAAAATTATCGTAAGAAGCTATTTGTTTAAAATTCATTTTATTTTAATGGCGATGTTTAATAAAAATAATCAATAAAAACGGATTAAAACCCTCCCTGTTTTAGCTGCAATAAAAAACCGAAGTGGTTTTACTTCGGCTTTAAATTAATGTTATTAGAATATTTATTCAAAAATCAATTATTCAGCATCAATGGCATCACCAGCATCAGCAATTCTTCTCCCTCGCCTTGTTCAGAGGGTTTAATAATACCAGCTTTTGTTGATGTGCTCAATTCCATATTAATTTCGCTGGTATCGGCGCCGCCAAGCATTTCTATCAGAAATTTTGCATTGAATGCTATTTGTAAATCTTCGCCATCGTACTGGCAGGCCATGCGTTCGTTACCTTCAAAACTAAAATCAACATCTTGTGCTGCCAGTTGCAATTCGCTGCCGCTGATATTTAATGCAACCTGGTTGGTGCTTTTATTACTAAACACACTCACCCTGCGTAAGGCATTTTGAAAATCGTTTTTATTAACCGTCATCTTATACGGATTATCTGCAGGTATCACCACTTTATAATCCGGAAAACGGGCATCTATCAACCGGCAAACAAGTTCGGTACCGCCATGCGATACAAAAAGATGATTGCTATTGTATGAAATGTTTAGTTCATCGTCATTATCGGGCAAAGCGCTCTTTAATAAATTCAAAGGTTTTTTGGGAACAATAAAAGAATCTTTTTTAGGGCAGCTAACATCGCTACGGGTATAGCGTACCAGGCGATGAGCATCGGTAGCAACAAATGTTATTGATTTTTTATCCAACTCAAAGAAAACCCCCGTCATGGCCGGTCGAAGATCGTCGTTACTTACTGCAAACAATGCTTTGTTTATTGCGGTAACTAATCCAGATGATGTCATAGTAAAAGCATTGGCTTCATCGGCAGCAGGTTCTTTAGGAAAGTTATCAGGTGTTTCGCCCATTACTTTGTATTTACCATTATCACTGGTAATTTCTACAGCAAAATTTTTATCAATATTAAAAGTGAGTGGCTGTTCTGCAATATTCTTTAAAGAGTCGAGTAAAATTTTTGCAGGAATACAAACTTTCCCACTATCCTTTGCTTCAATATCAAGGTGCACTTTCATAACTGTTTCCAGGTCGGTGGCCACTACCGTTAATTTATTCTTATCAATTTCAAATAAAAAATCTTCTAAAATAGGTAAAACGGTATTAGCATTAATAACGCCGCTAATCTGTTGCAGTTGTTTCAGCAAAGCCGATGACGAAACGATAAACTTCATAATCTATGTGTTTGGTTGGCAAATATAAAATTAACAGGGTTAAAAATACGCTGTATTTGCCAACAATTTTCACCCCTTTGCCTTTAAATACCTTTTTTATGGCGGGTGGCTTAAGGCAGCGGTTAAACTAACAAGCTATTATTATTTATTTTTGAATAGGAATGAAAGACAAATACTATTCTAAAGAAGAGGCCCTGCAAAAGGCAAAACAATATTGTGCATACCAGGAACGCTGCCACAGTGAAGTAAAGGAAAAACTTTACAGTATTGGTATTTATAAAAAAGAGGCTGATGAAATACTTAGTGAACTTATTAGCGAAAATTACCTGAATGAAGAGCGGTTTGCCATTCTATTTGCAGGGGGCAAATTTAGAATAAAACAATGGGGCCGCACTAAAATAAAATATGCACTCAAACAAAAACAGGTAAGTGAGTATTGTATAAAAAAGGCATTGGGTGCAATTAATGAAACCGATTACCACAAAACCCTGCAAAAACTTTTTGAACAGAAATTAAAAATGCTGAAAGGAGAAAAAAATATTTTTATAAAAAAAAGAAAACTGCAGGATCATTTGATTCAAAAAGGTTTTGAAACTGGCCTGGTGCAACAGTTAATAACTAAAATATAATCCTCCTTTAAAAAAATTTTCGCTTTCGCCGCATTATTTTTAAGTGATATTTTAATGAGCTCCATTTATTGGCAACTGTATCCATATCGCAAATAAGGTCTTTTCTTTTATAAAACTGTAAATCAAAAATACCGCCAGTTTGTTTTTCAAGTTTCTCTAATTGCTGCAAACAAACATAGCAACGGCTGAAAATGCCTATGGAAATAAGGCCAAAAAATTTTTTTATATTATTTTTCTTATAACCCAGCCTTAATGTTTCTTTATAACCCATTTGTAAAATAGCAGAATAATAAATCCTTAGTTCGCTTATCTTTTTTGTTGTAGTTACCAGTGTGGTTATGCCATCTTTATAATCTTTATACACATCAAAAATATCATTGCTTAGTTGCATAAGGCCACCCAGGCAATAAAGCATTTTTTCTTCGCCGGGTTTTAATGGGTGCTCAAAAGCTGTTCGGTAATACAGCAAAGATTCAGCACCTTTTCTAATGCTGATATCTTTCAGTAATTCAAATGACAACCCCGGCACATCTTGTTGTTTGCTTAACAATTGTGCCTGAAACACTTTATAAAGTTGCTGCTGCATTTGTGCTGCCTGTGGTGCATTTGCCAACGCTGTTTTATAAAAATGAAGAAAAAGTTTTTCGCTGGCGCTATTGCCATAAAATTCTCCTGGCCTTTCTATAAAATCTTTTACCCCCTGCTCGGATAATCTTTGTTTATCAAAAAAATCATCGCCTAACCCTGTCATTGCGCCCTGGCAGGTGCTTGCCAGTCTTTCTTTTGCAGTCATTGTTTTACCACGCAATGCACAAAATGCTTCGCCTATAACGGCGGGCACTGCCAATCCGTAATAACCGGTTATTTTTTTCAAATCATTTTCTTCCAGGCTATCATCTTTTGTTGCAGTTAAAAGCGGTGTTATATTATTATTGATGAACTTTTTCTGTTGCTGTAAATATCTCAATAAAATAAATGGTTGCCGTACAGATTGAATGTAAGTGGATATGCTTTGCAGTATTGGCATTATAAATGTACAGGTATTTTAGTGCGGTGAATGTACAACTATTACCCATTTGCTTTTAAAAATTTAAGGGCAAAAACAGGATGCCATTACTAACAAAAAAGTAATATTAAAAACATTCAACAATACGGATACAGCTTTTAAGAATATTTTAAAACTACCTTTGTAACTAATTTCTCATTATGTTATTTAGCGATTTAAATTTAAATAAACCCATACTAAAAGCATTGGACGAATTGGGTTTAGTTACAGCAACCACCATTCAGCACAGGGTTTTTTCTGCCGTTATGAGTGGGAGGGATGTTTGTGGTATTGCACAAACCGGAACCGGAAAAACTTTTGCTTACCTGCTTCCTTTATTACGATTATGGAAATTTGATAAAGACAAAAATCCGCAGATGCTTATATTGGTACCAACAAGGGAATTGGTTACACAGGTTGTAGATTCTATCAATCAATTAAGCACACACTTGAATATTGTTGCTATTGGAGTATTTGGTGGTGTAAATATTAATACACAATGGAAAGAATTACAAAATGGCGCTGATGTTTTGGTAGCAACACCCGGCAGGTTATACGACCTGATGCTGAACAGGGCATTTAAAATTAATGGAATAAAAAAATTGGTAATAGATGAGATGGATGAAATGCTAAACCTTGGTTTTAGAACACAAATAAAAAACATTCTTGATCTGTTACCTGATAAAAGACAAAACCTTTTATTTTCGGCAACCATCACAGAAGAAACAGAGCAATTGATGCAAGCCTATTTTAATGTACCTGAAAAAGTAGAAGCTGCACCAACCGGCACCCCTCTTGAAAACATAGAGCAGGTTTATTACCAGGTGCCCAACTTTAATACAAAAGTTAACCTGCTGCACCTGTTATTAACAGAAGATGAAACCATGACAAAAGTTTTGGTTTTTGTAGCCACCAAAAAATTGGCTGATGAGCTTTATGAAACCCTGCTAACTAAATTTCCGGAAAACGCAGGAGTTATACATTCTAATAAAGATCAAAACCACCGGTTTAATACCGTAAAACTTTTTCATAATGGTACATATCGTTTTATAATTGCTACAGATATTATTGCCCGTGGAATAGATGTGGCCGAAGTAACCCATGTTATAAATTTTGATGTACCCGAAGTGCCGGAAAATTATATACACCGTATTGGCCGCACCGGTAGAGCCGATAAGAAGGGTGTTGCCATTAGTTTTATTGCTGAAAAAGAAAAACCTTTGCAGCTATCAATAGAAAGTTTGATGAATTTTACAATTCCTCAAACTGTATTACCTGAAAATCTTATCATTTCTTCCGAATTAACTGAAGATGAAAAGCCGAAGGTTTTTATGAAGACTATTCAATTAAAGATTCCTGCAGAGGAAACCCGTGGCCAGGCTTTTCATCCTAAATCTGCAAAAAACAGTAAAGTAAATTTAGTTGTAAGTAAAAAAGAAAGGATGCAGAAAAAATATGGCAAGCCCAAAAAGAGGCGGCCTAAAAAATAATCAATACAATATCTTATACGATTTATATTCGAATTTTTTATGGCTTATATACAAATAATCATCCTGGTAGTTTTTGTTTTGAGCATCGTATATACTGTAAGGTTCTTAAGTAAAAAGAAATCTGTAGTTGCCAATTCGGTTCCTGTGTTATTACAAAAAACACTTAACGAATTAGTTCCTTTTTACCAGCAGTTAAATGCAGAAAAACAAATAACGTTTGAAGAAAGGGCAGCAAGGTTTTTAACACAGGTGAGGATTACGGGTGTTAATACAAAAGTAGAAGATATAGATAAAGTGCTTATCGCCGCCAGCGCTATTATTCCAATTTTTAATTTTCCGCAATGGGAATATGGAAACCTGCATGAAGTTTTACTTTACCCCAATTCTTTTGATCATACATACAAACAACAGGGAGCTGGCAGGAACATTCTTGGCATGGTTGGTAGTGGGCCTATGAACCATGTAATGATTTTATCGCAGCATGAACTTCGGCAGGCTTTCATTAATAAAACAGGTAAAGAAAATACAGCCATTCATGAGTTTGTTCACTTGCTTGATAAAAGTGATGGCGATACCGATGGTATTCCTGAATATTTTCTACATAAAAAATATATCGTTCCCTGGTTGCAGTTGATGCACCAGGAGATACAAAAGATTTCGGAAAACAAATCGGATATTAACCCTTATGGTGCCACCAACGAAGCAGAATTTTTTGCCGTCGTGTCGGAGTATTTTTTTGAACAGCCTGCATTGCTTAAAGAAAAACATCCACAACTGTATGATTCATTACAAAAAATATTTACAGTATCATCATAGTAATATTATTGATGCTATAAAATAATTTTGTACTACAATTTATTACGCCGCAATAACAAATTAACCTTACCCAGTTTCATTTTAAAAATAATGGTTGATAAAAAATCTGCCATGTGAGCGCCGGTCATCATTCAATTATGCACCATAAAAAACACAACTTATGGTTTATTGTTTATCACCAAATACCTATTGGCGAAACAGCTGCCAATAACCATGTAACATGTATTAAGCCATTATATTTTGATGAAAATGATTTTATACGGCCTGTTCAATTAAGTTTTATAGCAGAAGTAAAACAACAAACTTTGAAATAGGTAAAACAATAAAATCCTATAATTACAATAAGAATATGTATTTTAAAAAATCATGCTTATTTTTAAGAATATGGAATTTAAAAACTGACTATTTGCCAATTCAATTTATATTAGAATGAAACGATTGATATTAATTAGCCTTATTGTATGTTTATACAGCTCAGTATCGGCACAAAAGTTTACCTCTATTTTTAATGGAAAAGATTTAACCGGTTGGACAATTAACGGTACAGAAAAATGGTATGTCCAAAACAATCAACTCGTATGCGAAAGTGGCCCAGATAAAAAATACGGCTACCTCTCAACCCAAAAAAATTATAAAAATTTTGAGCTTACATTACAATTTAAGCAGGAAGCTGATGGTAACAGCGGTGTATTCATTCGCTCATCAATTGAAGGTACAAAAATCAGTGGCTGGCAAATAGAAGTTGCCCCCGAAAACCAACACACCGGTGGTATTTATGAATCGTATGGCAGGGGATGGTTAATACAGCCAAAGCCCGAAGATGAAAAATGGCTGACATTGGGAAAATGGAATTCATTAAGAATATTAGTTAATGGCGATGAAGTAACAAGCTGGCTTAACGGCCATAAGATGGTTTACTTAAAAGATGAAAAGATTGGAAGTGGAGAAGGATTTATCGCATTACAAATTCATGATGGAGGAGGTATAAAAGTAAAATGGAAGAACATTCGTATTAAAGAGCTGGAATAATCATCATCAACAATTTCTATCTTACATATAAATAAAATCAATTAATTTTTATAGAATGAAAAACGAAACAGCATCATCACGCAGAAAATTTATTAAAAAAATTGGTATGGCAACAGCCGCTGTAGCTACCGGCTCAAATGTTTTAGCTGCAGACAGCAAACCTGTTTATTTTGAAAAATTAAAAAGAACTCCAGTTAGCATTAATGATAACATCAATATAGCTTTAATAGGCGCCGGAGGAATGGGTGTGCAGGATACAATCACAGCGTTACAAGTTCCAAAAACAAAAATAGTGGCTGTATGCGATTTATACGACGGCCGTTTAAAAGACGCTACCGATAAATGGGGTAAAGATATTTTTTGTACAAGGCATTATAAAGAAATATTAAATCGTAAAGATGTTGATGCTGTTATCATAGCTACTCCCGATCACTGGCATCAGCAAATATCTGTAGATGCCATGCAGGCAAACAAACATGTGTATTGCGAAAAACCAATGGTGCATGATATTACAGAAGGGCCGGCTGTAATAAAAGCACAAACTGAAACCGGAAAAGTTTTTCAGGTAGGTAGCCAGGGTGTTTCGTCGCTCGGAAACGAAAAAGCAAAAGAGCTTTTAAAAGATGGCGCTATTGGCCAGCTTAATTATGCCGAAGGTTTTTGGGCAAGGCATTCACCCATTGGCGCCTGGCAATACCTGATACCTTCCGATGCATCGCCAGCAACAGTAGATTGGGATACTTATATCAGCAATACACACAAGCGGCCTTTTGATGCTTCACGTTTTTTTAGATGGAGGAATTATCTGGATTACGGAACAGGCATGGCCGGTGATCTTTTTGTTCATCTTTTTTCCAGCTTGCATTTTATTACAAACTCTTTAGGCCCCAATAAAATTTATGCTGCAGGTGGATTACGATACTGGAAAGACGGACGTGAAGTGCCCGATGTGCTGTTAGGTACTTTTGATTATCCTGAAAGCAAAGCACATGCACCATTTAATCTTTCTTTACGTTGCAATTTTGTAGATGGTACCAGTGGTACTACTTATTTAAAGTTAGTGGGCAGCGAAGGATCAATGGATATTACCTGGGATAGCGTTACTCTTAAAAGAAACAAATCAACCGCATCAGACGATCCTTTTTATATTGAACAGATGAAAAAAGCCGGTACACCTGTTACTGACCGTAAAAGAATATTGCCGCCGGAAGAATATACGTTTGCCGCCGAAAAAGGATATAAAGGCGGCCCGTACGATCATTTTGTAAACTTTTTTACAGCCATTAGAAACGGAGGAAAAATAACTGAAGACGCAGTGTTTGGTTACCGGGCTGCGGCGCCTGCTCTTTTATGTAACGACAGCTATAACCAGGATAAGGCGATTTTATGGAACCCCGAAAACATGCAATTAATAAAAAAATAAAATAAACATTATGAAAACAAAAAATATTCTTGTGGTTGCTGTTTTATTAATAGCAATCGTTTGTGTTTCATTTATTCCTTATGGGAGTAATGCAAAAACAGACAAGGGTAAATGGATAAGCCTGTTTGATGGTAAGACTTTTAATGGTTGGCACGGATTTAATAAAACCGGAACCATTCCAAACTGGGCAATTGAAGATGGCGCTATGGTATGCCTGGGTGCAGCAGCAGATGCACATGGTGGCGATATTGTAACAAATGAGGCCTATGAAAATTTTGAACTGAAATGGGAATGGAAAATTACCAAAGGGGGAAACAGTGGTGTAATGTATCATGTTTTGGAAGGCGAAAAATATAGCGCACCATACGAAACTGGCCCCGAATACCAGTTAATAGACGATATTGGTTTTCCTGAAAAACTGGAAGAGTGGCAAAAGACAGGAGCAGATTATGCAATGACAATACCCAACAAAAAAAAGATATTAAAACCTGTTGGCGAATGGAATACCAGTAAAATAATTTTTAATAAAGGCCAGGTGGAACACTGGCTTAATGGTAAAAAAATTGTAAGTTTTCATGCCTGGGGCGATAACTGGAAACATAAAAAAACAACGGGTAAATGGAAAGATTACTCCGACTATGGAAGTGCAAAAAAGGGACTCATTGCTTTGCAGGATCATGGTAATAAAGTTTACTTTAAAAATATAATGATAAAAGTGCTGTAATTAAACACATGCATCTTCAGTATGGAAATGCATCAACTGATTCGTGCTGATTGTTTAAGGTTTTACAGATTATGAAACCAATAGCCTGTTTAAAAAATGCTATATACCTGTTTTAAAAAGTTTTCAATGCAGTAAAATTATTGTTAAAGTTATTTATGGCATTTGCTAAAAAAGCTTTTTATAAAAGCAAAAATTAAATACCATAAAAATTAAGCTGTAATTAATTACGTGCTACTCATTTGGTTTAGAAAGAAATTTTTTTAATTGAAAAACTACATCCTTAAAAAAGTAAAATTATTGTCATAATATTTCTTCTGCCGTTTTATCAAGCAAAAAAAATAAGTGTTGAATACTTTCAATAAAAAAAATACGTTAGTTTTGCGGCACTTGAAAATTATTTCACCCATATCATTACAAACAGCCTTATACAGGTATTTAGCTGCATTAATCATGTGCTTTACGCTTATGTTTTTAACCGGCGTAAACTTTTTTGTGTATAGCGATGCACAAAACAACATTCAGCAATGCCAAAATAAAGCAACCGGTCAGGATATTCCGGTAGGTGAAAAATCTTCAACTTTCGGTTCTAATTTAAACTTACAGGAAGAATACGTTCATGAATTTCATTTACCTGCTGCAAACATAACAGCGGCTAATCTTGTACCGTATGCCCTTCACAACGATTCAAAATATGCAATGGTTCATTTCGAACTAATTTCACCTCCACCCGATCTTTAGTTTTTATATTTCTTTTATTGGCTTAAAAAATTAAGCGAAGTAAAATGCTTTGCAGGGATACATTTATATATACCTGTAGCATATTTATAAAATATAAAAACTTATTTAAAGATTATGAATTTAAAATATTTAAAGGAAGATATTCCTTCCAGTATTGTGGTGTTTCTTGTGGCGTTGCCATTATGTTTGGGTATTGCGCTGGCATCAGGTGCGCCATTTTTCAGTGGTATCATTTCAGGTATTGTAGGTGGTATTGTAATAGGTTTCCTAAGTTCTTCAAAACTTAGTGTAAGTGGCCCTGCTGCTGGCCTTGCAGCACTTGTGCTTGCTGCTATAACAAACATCGGAGATTTTAGGATTTTTCTTTGCGCTGTAGTTATTGCAGGAATCTTACAAATATTGATGAGCCTTTTAAAACTGGGCGGCATTGCCAATTATTTTCCATCGAGTGTTGTAAAAGGGTTATTGACCAGTATCGGCATCTTAATTATTGCCAAACAAATACCGCATGCTTTTGGGTACGATAAAGATAAAAACGGAAACTTTAATGAACTGTTTCCTTATGGTATGGAAGATATGAATGAATTACTGCAACCGCTAAACCATATTGATATTGGCGTTTTTATAATTTGCATTGTATCTCTTATCATAATGGTTGTTTGGGAAAAACCATTTATAAAGAAAAGGGTGAAGTTTATACCCGGCGCATTGGTGGCAGTAATTGTTGCCGTAATCATTAATGAAATTTTAAGGGTTTCAAATAGCGCTTTCCTTATCGGAAACGATCATCTTGTAAAAATTCAGGCAGCAGAAAGTGTATCTGATTTTTTAGGCTTTTTTACCATCCCCGATTTTAATGGGTTTTTAAACAGCGAGGTTATTATTACAGGCGTGATGATTGCTTTAATTGCATCGTTGGAAACATTACTGAGTATTGAAGCCATTGATAACATAGACCCCGAGAGAAACGTAACCAACAGAAACCGGGAGCTTTTTGCACAAGGTATTGGTAATAGTTTAGCAGGCCTTATTGGTGGCTTGCCTGTTACCAGTGTTATTGTAAGAAGCAGTGCCAATATAAATGCAGGGGCAAAATCAAAAACCTCGGCCATTTTACATGGTGTATTGTTGTTGGTTTGTGTAATATTAATTGCACCGTTATTAAATAAAATACCTTTAAGCGCACTGGCAGCAATTTTAATTTTGGTTGGTTATAAACTTTGCAATTTAAAAGTTTTTACAAATGTTATTCAAAACGGTAAGTACCAGTATGTACCATTTTTTGTTACTGTTGGTTTTATACTGGCAATTGACTTGTTGGGTATTTACACTCCATTAAAAGGCGAAGGGTTATTGATTGGCGTTATGGCAGGCTTGGTTGCTGCCACAGGAGCTATCCTGCATGGGAACCTAAAGAACTCTTACTTTTTTCATAAAGATAAACATCACGAAGGAGATATTATAAAAGTAAAACTCTCTGAAGAAGTTTCTTTTTTAAACAAAGCAAGTATCAGGCAGATGCTTGATCATATACCGTTTGATAGCAAGGTAATCATTGATGCATCAACTACTGATTATATAGATTTTGATATACTGGAATTAATTAAGGAATTCAGGGATATTAAAGCCCCGTTAAAAAACATACGTTGCAAACTGGAGGGGTTTAAAGAAGTTTATCAAATTGAAAATACACTTAACGTACAATCTGTACACTAAAAAAATTAAACAATGGAAAAATCATATAAAAAATTACTTAACAATAATAAAAAATGGGTGGCAGAGCAATTAAAATTCGATCCCAATTTTTTTAAGGACCTGGCACATGGCCAAACCCCCGAATATTTATGGATAGGCTGTAGCGATAGCCGTGTGCCGGCCAATGCAATTACAGGAACAAAACCGGGCGAAATGTTTGTTCACCGAAATATTGCAAATATGGTTGTACATAGCGATATGAACTTATTGAGTGTATTATCTTACGCAGTAGAAGTATTAAAAGTAAAACACGTTATAGTTTGTGGTCATTATGGATGTGGCGGCGTACTGGCTGCTATGGGTAACAAACAATTTGGCCTTATTGATAACTGGTTAAGGCATATTAAAGATGTATATCGTATTCATCATTCCGAACTGGATGCCATAGAAGATAAAAAAGAAAAGGCAAACAAGTTTGTTGAGCTTAATGTTATGGAACAGGTACTTGACCTGGGTAAAACATCTATTGTGCAAAATGCCTGGAAACATAAGCAACCGCTGCACCTGCATGGATGGGTTTATGATATACACGATGGCATCATTAATGACCTGGAAGTTACCATCAGAGGGATAAAAGACCTGCATAGTATTTATCGCTTTGCAGAGTAACCTTAAGCCCCGGAAAATTTCCGGGGTTTTTCTTTACTGCCATAAATAGTTTTATTGCTCCGCAAGTTTTGTTCATTTTAAAATGACGAGCAAAAAATTAAAAGTATATTTGAACAGTATATTTTTTTTTAAAATGGCAAACTAAAAAATACATAAAGCAATTATATAATTGCTACTATAATATGGTAACAGCAATATGTATAATTTTTATTTTAGGTTATGTAGCAATTGCCCTGGAGCATCCTATCAAAATAAATAAAGCTGCAAGTGCATTAGTTACTGCAGCGCTCTGCTGGTCGGTGTATGCATTATTTTCTTCCAATGGCCATGGTGCAGCTGAGTATCTTAATGAACATCTTGGTGAAGTGGCCGGTATTTTATTTTTTTTAATGGGAGCCATGACGATTGTAGAGCTGATAGATGCACATGATGGTTTTTATATTATCACCAACCGTATCAAAACTACCAATAAGAAAAAATTAGTTTGGCTTATTGCATTCATTACTTTCTTTTTATCTGCAGTACTCGATAACCTTACCACCACCATTGTGCTGGTATCGTTATTGCGTAAAATAATACCAGCAAAAGAAGACAGGCTGATGTTTGCTGCATTGGTTATAATTTCGGCCAATGCTGGTGGCGCCTGGTCGCCGATTGGAGATGTAACCACTACTATGCTTTGGATTGGTGGGCAAATAACTGTTGGATCAATAATTCAACAAACCATTATACCTAGTATAATTTGTACCATATTGCCGGCAATATTAATTAGTTGGAAAATGAAAGGGAATTTAAACCCCGGCGATATGATCCCTGAAAAAGATTTAAATTTTAATACAAGCGCTTTTAATAGAAACCTTGTTTTTGGAATTGGTATTGCCTGTTTGCTTTTTGTACCTGTTTTTAAAACCATTACACACCTGCCGCCATATATGGGCATGTTATTTGGCCTGGGCATAATGTGGGTAGTAACTGAACTCATTCATAGCAAAAGGGATGAAGTGGAAAAAGGATTTTTATCCGTTAATCATGCCTTGCGTAAGATAGATACACCAAGTGTACTTTTTTTCCTGGGTATTTTATTAAGCATTGGTGCACTGCAAGCAACAGGAGTATTAACCAACCTGGCAACTTTTCTTGATGAAAAAATAGGCAATATCACAATCATTACATTAATTATCGGTTTATTATCGGCCATTGTAGATAATGTACCCTTAGTTGCTGCTACACAGGGTATGTATTCTTTAACCGATTATCCAACAGGACATTTTTTTTGGGAGTTTTTGGCCTATTGCGCTGGCACAGGTGGCAGTGCGCTTATAATAGGATCGGCTGCTGGTGTGGCGGCTATGGGTATTGAAAAAATTGATTTTATCTGGTACTTGAAAAAAATTAGCTGGCTTGCTTTGGTTGGGTATTTTGCCGGCGCTGCTGTTTTTATTTTGCAACATTATTTACTGGGATAAATTTCAAATATTTTTATTGGCAATTTTTTATCAGCATAAAACTATGCTGGTATCCTTTATAATTATTATACAATAAAATATTTTTAACCGCTGTTGTTTGTGTTTTTCTTTTATAAATATGTTGAGGAATTGTTTTTGTACGCAGTATCTCGCAACACAACCACAAAGCAAAAGAAGATGCTGTAGGGTACTCTCCACACAAATGTTTAAACCGTCCAATAGCAGTATCGTTATCTATTAAAGATTCGCAAGCTGTATAAAATTTTAAAAACCTGTTATCTCCATTTTCGCCAGTTAAAAATAAATTGATCTTTTCTTTTTCAAGAGAATGAGTTAACAGGAAATTTTTTAATTGATTACATACTGCTCTTTCATCTTCGCTATGAAGCGTACTAACCGCTTCTACTTTTGCAATTGCATTTACAGGAAATTTATTAACTATAAACATAGCAGCTCCCTCTCCGGCAACACTCCCGGGGCTATTAGATTTATATAAGTGTTTTAAAGAAACGGTTTCATCTTTATATGCTCCGGCTAGTTTTTCTATATTATAATTAAAGGCTGAAAGCTCATCCACGCCACCCATCAAATAACTGTTGGCAGGATTTTCATTTAACTGCATCATTGCATCCATCATTGCATTTTCAAATGCAAGCCCCCTGTTAACATGTGTAATATTATATCCTTTGTTAGCGGTTAATAAACCCAATTGCCCTGCAATGGCATTGTTGGTACTCTGTACAAAATTACCAGGCGCAAGTAGCTCCTCGTTATATTGCACAATTTGGTTTAGGAATTTTATACAATCTTCCATACCTCCATTGGCTGTGCCTATGATGATACCATTTAATGATGAAGTTTCTTTATAAATTGACAATGATGCGCCCACTCCCATCCTTATTGCTTTGCCCATCCTTCGTAAAATTCCCGGTGGTATGCCTGCATAACCTGGCTCTTTAGCAAAATATTTTTTATCTATTGCATCGTTTAGTGAATTAATATCATTATTAAAAACATCTTGCTGTGCCGATATACAATATGTATGATGGATATACAGCATGTGCTTAGGCTTTTGAAAATATAAGTGTTGAACAATTGCCTCCAAATCCAAATGAATTGCTCATAATATGTTGTACTGGCATTTTTTTATACACATGTAAAGGTGTTAATCCTGTTGTAGAAATCTCCTTTTTAAAATTTAAATTTGGATACGCTTCCTGGTACTTTAAACTTAAAATACTAAACACAGCTTCCACTGCACCTGCAGCGCCAAGTGTGTGGCCTACATTTGCTTTACTTGATGCAAAAGCTGGCGGGTTTTTAAATAAGCGGATCATTGCTTTGCTTTCCACTTCGTCGTTATTTTCTGTACCTGTTCCATGTGCATTTATAAAATCAATATCGGTTGTATTTAAATTTGCTGAATTCAATGCCCCTTGCATAGATAAAAAAGGGCCGTCGGCCTGTTCGGATAATGACGATGGATGGTAAGCGTCATTGGCATTGCAATATCCTTTTAGCTCAGCATAAATATTTTTACCGGTTGTATCTTCTTCTTTTTCCAAAACCAGGAAAGCGGCGCCTTCGCCCAGGTTTAGCCCTTTTCTGTTTTCATCAAATGGCGTGCATATATCCGATGATAAGATATGTAGTGCGTTAAAACCATTGATGGTAAATTTTGCCAGGCTATCGGCTCCGCCAACAATGGCTTTTTTTGCAAACCCATTTTTAATTAACGAGGCGCCAAACATGATAGCATTGGCAGATGATGAGCAGGCTGTGTTAATGCTGTTTATAATTCCATTCATTTTATATCGCTTCTGCAAAAACAAACAAATGGATGCACAGTCATAAGATTGTGTATAATCCGACCCCTGTTCACACTTATTGGCATCAACAAATAACTCATCAGTTAAGCACATACCGCCAACTGTGCTTGCGCCAATTAAAGCTGTATCCATATTGCTGATATCTGTATTTGAAAGCCCGGCATCTGCCACAGCTTCTTCAAAGGCATGAAGTGCAAGCATACTTGTACGGGTAATACCAGTGTCGGTTATTCGTAATTTATTAATAAGATTTTCTGTATTTATTTTTACACGACCAAAAGGCAGGGTATCAGCAAATTTTGTAGAAAATAGATCCAGTTTTTTATCAATACCTGATTTCGCTTCTTTAAGTGCAAGATGATTTTCTGCTACAGAATTCCCTATAGCGCTAATAATTCCAATGCCTGTTATGAAAATCCTGTTCAAATCCTGGTTTTAAAATATAATAATTAAAATTACCCCTGGGTTTGCCAAAAGAAATATAACAATAGTAAAACTTTATTAGTAACAAACCCATTATCGGTAGGTTTATACTTACATCAATTTAATAGGAATTAAAATGAACTTATTTTGTGCGATGTTGCTCAATATAAGCAACCATAGTGTTGATATCTACTAAAATTTTTCTTCCTTCTTTAGGGTCTTGTATGTTGATGCCATATTCTCTGCCCAACAAAACTATCAGTTCAATAGAATCTATAGAATCAAGTCCAAGCCCTTCGCCAAAAAGCGGTTCATCATCCTTAATATCTTCAGGTTTCACCTGCATCAGGTTCAGGAATTCCACAATTTGTTTTTTAAGCTGTAGTTTTAGTTCTGCTGTTTCCATATTATCAGTTTCAAATAAGGTTCTTTCTTTTTAACCCGTATAAAGTTATTAATTGAAATATAAAAGTAATGCCCAATAAAGGTAAAATATTTAGGATTACGTCTTTTAATTTTCCACCTTCTAAAAATAATCCATAATATGATTCGAGACACCAGTGCAGGGGAGATAATTTTAATATATATTGAAAAGAAGAAGGCATAGCAAAACTGGGTACAAGCAAACCTCCAATGGCTGCCATCAATACTATAGATACGGCGCCAATACCGTTTGCCTGCTCCTGTGTTTTTGCAAACACACCAATCATAATTGCATAGCTAACTGCACAGCAGCCACATATCAGCGTTACTATTACAACGCCTGCTATATCATTAGGTAAGTTTAACTGTGGTAAGCCCATAAAAGGAAAAAGCCATATTCCAATTGAAAAAACAACAAGCGCCTGAATAAAAGTTACAAACAAATAGGTGATTTGTTTAGATAGTAGTGCAACCAAATAATTAGTGGGCAAAGTTTTTAAACGCACAAAACTGCCATTGAGTTTTTCTCTTACTACACTGCTGCCTAAAGAAATAACAACAAAGAACATGGCAAATATCGTCCATGCTGGTACGTTATGTTGCGATGCATTAGGTATATTTCTATTACCATCTCTTGATATTGGAATTTCATTAATGGCAACCTGGTTATTCATTAGTTCATTTTCAAGAGAATCGGGTAAATCTGTATCGTTCAAAGAGAAATACAGGCTTTTTAAAACTTCTTTGTTTTGTACCATAAGTAACGAACTTTTTAAAGCGCCTTGTATTGAATGACGGAATGATTCCTGTAATACCGGGTGGTATAAAACTGTAATTGGCTGAGCGCTGCTGCTATCAGTTAACGTTAAGCTGTCGGTTGACATCCCAAAATTTTTCAATGCTTTTTTGGCTGTTTCTTCTGCCTTTTGTTTTATTTTTTGTGTAAAGTTTGCAGGAATAATAATAGCAACCACGGCATCTTTATTATGCATTCTGTTTGCTATTTCTTTATCAGGTACATTGGGTGTAACCTGCTTTAAATTAAACATACCAACTTTGGTTATTGCTGTTTCCATTTGCTTACCAGCCTCACCGGTATCCCTGTTGCAAAGTAACATAGGTACAGTATTGGTATTAAGCATTTCGAATGTACTGTTTTGTACTGCAGTAATTACAATAGCCAGCACTATTGGCATTACAAACATAAATATCAACCCCAGTTTATCACGGGTTAAAATGCGAATATCTTTTAATATAGTGCTGCCAATTTTAAACATCATGCATCTCTAAAGGATTTCCCGGTTAAATTAATAAACAGCCCTTCTAACCCTTCTTCTTTATGATCCAACATCAATTGCTGTAGGGTGTTATGTGCAATTATTTTTCCTTCATCTATCAATGCCACTTTATTACATAGATCTTCTGCTTCGCTTAACTGATGCGATGTATAAATTAAGGTTGTGCCTGCTTCGTTTAATTTTTTAAGATAGTTGATAATGGCATGTCTTGTATGTACATCAACACCTACGGTTGGTTCATCTAAAAATAAAATACGGGGTTCGTGTATTACACCAATGGCAAGGTTCACTCTTCGTTTCATTCCGCCAGAAAATTGTTCTACCCTTTTGTTTTGCACTTCCGCCAGGCCAAGCACTTCAAGCAGTTGGGCTGTTTTGTTTTTTATTTCATCTTTTTGTAATCCTGCCCAGGCGCCAAAAAATGCAAGGTTTTCTTTGGGGCTTAATTCCTGGTAAAAAGAAAAGTCTTGTGGTACAAAACCAAATAGTTTATTTACATATTTTTTATGGTGTGCAATTTCGTGGCCAAGCAATTGAATGCTTCCCTGGTGATATGGCAACAAGCCCGTCATACAATGCATGAGTGTTGTTTTGCCTGCGCCGTTTGGGCCAAACAACCCAAAGCGTTCTCCCTGTTGTACGGTTAAATTTAAGTTGCTTAAGCAGCTATCTAACTGCCCGGGATAAGTAAATACCAGATCATGTATGCTTACGGCTGCATTATTCATGAATTCCATTTTATTTTACTCAAAGCCTGAAATGCTTTTTTTTCAATCGCAGCTATCTCTAATAAATAATCTCCCATCAAATTATAATCGGCCTGTTGGCCAATGCGGCCTTTATAAATGCCGGCGGCTTGTACGGCTGCTGTGCGCCATAAATCACCACTCTGTGTAAATAATTTTGAAATTTCAGGTAGTTCATCAATCGTATGATAGGCATAAGCTTCTTGCAAAAAAGCGCCATAGATATATCTAAAGCCGCCGCCGCCGGTTCCAATCTCTTCCTGCATACGTACCAGTTGTGCCAGGTATAATCCGGCTGTTTGTGAACCAAGTTTATCTTTCCATTTTTTTATTTTTTTTCCTGTAAAAGAAATTCCATTTACCCCTGCAATAGGGCCTGGTATACCAATCATATCCCTTACATTTCTTTTAATACCTTTTTTAATTGCATTTTTTAATTGCTCGTCTGTTATATTAACCTGCGATGCCGGGTAATATATTTGCCCCCTGGGCGCAAGTGCGCCTTTTGCAAAACGAACTCTTTCCAATTCGTATTTCGTAAGTGTTGTTACATTTTCCATCACCGGGTCGCTGATGAAATAATTATTGTCCTGGCTGCCGTACACTATTAAATTATGTGCATTAAAATGAAAGCGGTATTCTTTAGGAAAATAAGTGAGATAGTAAACACCAACCTGGCATCCTACCGGTTGCCCGGCTTGTAAACATTCGTCTAAAAATTTTTCAGCAGCTTCTTTACTGTTAAACTTTTTTCTTACAACCGGTATATTAAGCGATTTACAGGTTCTTTTAAAAATGAGGCCGGGCATGGTTCTAAAAGCAATGGCTGGCCCTTTGTTTATTTTTAACAAGGGAATGTAAACAAAGAACAAACCACTGCCAATGCCAAAAGTTAGCGGCTCGGTTAATTTATTTACTCCAACACTTCTTAATAAATTTGTAGTAACACCATTTTCGCAGTGAGCAGCCTGCAGGTGTTTAAATTCAGTCTTCATGCACTTTCATTGTTTTTAACTCCTCCACACTTACATTAAATGCATCGGCGTATTGCTGTAATTTTTTATCAGATAATCTTTTAAAGACTGATGGTTTTAAATGCTGTTTAATGGTCCATTTCCAAAAACCAGTATAGGCAGATACTATACCAATATCCATCAACCTCAATTCAATAAAATATAGAATGGGACTTGCTTCATTTTTCAAAACTTTTTGTCGTGCATTTTCTATCCGTTGTGCAATATCATTCCAGGCCACATCAAGTGCTGTTGATTTTACATTCCACCCTGTACTTAATTCAGTAGTATAATTGCCGTCTTTATCAACCGCATACACAACTTCCTTGGTTAGTTTATTTAGTGCGCCGTTATCCTGGGGAATTTCTTCTTTTTTCATTTGAAAACGCATTTAGATATTAGCAAACAGTTAATTAACCACTTTAAAAATATCAACAAACTGTAAGCAGGCAAAACATATAAGAGAACCTGGCGCTTTCGGGCACCAGTAAAAATATCTTATCGCCTTTTTTTAGTTTACCGCTGTGAAATAATTCATCAACCATCAGGTAAACCGATGCTGCGCCAACATTACCAACCTGGCTTAGGTTTACAAACCACTTATCATACATGATACCAGTTTCGTTGGCAATTAGTTGCTGGTAAATTTTATCTTTAAAAAATTCGCTCGACATGTGGGGCAGAAAATAATCTATCTCATCTGATTTGATACCATGTTTTTTTAGCGATGCCGATACACCATACCCTCCGTACAACACAATATTTTTACTCAGCAGTTTTACATCCTGTTTTATACTTAGAATAGATTGTGCTGTTAATTCTTCCGGTGTATAATCCTGGTAACCTTTTAAAGTTCCGTCTTTTAATTTTTCGGCTCCCTGGTACATACAGGCACTCAATTCATTTGCATAAGAGAAGCCTTCCATCCATTCTACCTTAAGGCTAATGCCAGTGTTATTTTTTTTATTTGAAATATGAAAGGCAGCGGCGCCATCTGATAACATCCACCTTAAAAATTCTTTTTCAAAACCAATATAAGGGTCTTCAACCAGGGCCTTTAGCCTTTTGGCTTCATCTTCAAAATTTGATGATAACAGTGAAACCGAAAAACGCTCAGAGCCTGTTGCCACTGCATCTTGTACTTCGCCGGCCTTGGTTGACAGGTAGGCGTATTTAAATGCATGCATACCTGCGCAACATACGCCTGATGGTGAAACCACTTCAATAGGATTTGTTTGGGGCAACCATCCGTGTACCATTGCTGCATGGGAAGGCATCATTTGGTCGGGGGTTGATGTACCTGTACTTAACAGTTGTAACTTTTTTATTTCTTCGGCATTATTTTTAAACAACGCTTTTACTGCCAATGCGGTCATTTGTGCGTTCGTATGGGTTGATGTGCCTTCTTTTGTTAGCGCATAAAATCTGCGTTTTATACCATTATTACGCAATACGATGGCTTTGGATCGGGAGGGTGTGTCATTGATATATCCCAGGTATTCTTCCATCTCATCGTTACTAACCGGGTTGTTTGGAAAAAAAGAAGAAGTATTTATAATGTAAACCTCGTTAAAACTCATCTGTAAAAAAATTAATTTACGCCTGAATAAAGTTGTTTTTGCTTTTTAATACGGCCCGATAAAAAAGGTTTGAAGAAAATGGCATCAACAGTTAGTATTATCGGGGCAGCTATAAACAGTGCAATTAAAAGATAATATTTGAATGCAACAAGCCAGGCGCCTTTTTTTTTCTTTTTTACAATAATGTTTGCCCATATTGCAAATATCTTACTTGCTTTGGATTCAATAAACATTAAGTTATACTTTACTTCAATAGCTTTTTGTTGAATAAGTTCTTCCTGTAATCCCTCCCAACTTTCAACAGCAAGATATTTTTGTACGGTTACTCCATAAGAACTGGCGTTTACTATGTCGGTATCAGAAACTCCGGGTTTTGGAAATATGCCCAACCATCGGCCTTTTTTGCCTTTAAACATCCAATAAAAAATGGTGATAAAGCTTATAAAATTGTGATGCTTATCATACAATGCAACACTTCCAACCAATTTTGCTTCTGAATTTTTTAGTGTTTTTTTGATACGCTCCATGGCGCTTATCCACATATTTCTTGCGCCGGTTATGGTTACAACAGCTGTATCTTTTAATACTGCTTTAACCGATGGGTCTTGCAAAATAGAATTTACCGGTATGGATGGAGATAAGAACCATGCCTGGTAACCGAGGATGATGAGATCGTATTTATTTTCTTTAAGCTGAAATGGTTTTAATGTTGTTGGCACACTTAAAACACAATCGGGCATAACAGAAAAAAATGCTTTTCCGTTCCAGGGAAACGGGTAATCTTTAGCCACATGTACCCTTACTTTTTCAACAATATGGCCTGCCTTAACAAGTGGTGCTGTAAAATTATTGAGAATGTCCTCTAACTGCCCCGATTGGGTATAATAAATTACCAGGATTTTTTTTGTCATGCTATACAAAGTTAAGGCTATAGCGTTTTTAAAACTTTTGATTTTTTACTGTAAGCCAGGATAGCTTTTTGTACAACTGGCGGCAGGTTTTTATAATCGTTTCTTATCTGTTCACTATCGCTCACAATATGGCTATTGTATTTTAATGCTTTGGGTGCATGCTCTTGTATAATAAGACGAAGAAAAACAAACTCGGTATTGGTATTATCTTTTTTTATGGCAGCTTCAAGCTTTGTTCGTCCTGATTTAAATAAGTTTAATTTTTCTTTTGCTTTTGATACCAGCCCGGCTTTTTTCATAAGCAAAGCTCCTTCGTATGCTTCTTTTTCGTCAAGTGCTGCATTTTTTACAATTTCAAGCAATGCGTTTATCTCTTGCAGGTTATCTGCCGACATTGCATTATAAAACGCCTGTTTATCAAAACCTGCCCTTTGTGTGTTTGCCTTACCAGATACAACCAAAAATAAAAACAGCAGGTTAAAAAATAATTTCATAAATAATAAATGTTTCTACTTTAATACAAAGATAAAGGTTTATAAAAGCTCTTTACTTTAGCTTTTTTTTTAATTAAAGAAAAATTACGGCAATATATTTAATATAAAAAGTAAGGCTGCTAAGTAGTTTTACTGTAAAGCACATACGAAAAAAAAATATTTATTTATTGCCGGGTTTATACACAATAAAACACTTTGAAATAACGATTTATAGAACCCTAAACAAAACCGAAACCAACAAATGATTCAATATCTTTTAAAGCAGCATTATCCTGCTTTCAATAAAATTCATTATTAGCAAAAATAAATTATTCAGCATTTGTTATATCTGTAATATGACATTAAAAATACTTGCAGTAAAAACTATATTTCATCTACAGTTTTAAAGTTTTTATTGTTAGGCACAACAGGAGAAAAGCGCCCCAATTAATTTTGGGGCCTTTTATTTTATAGTATGGCAATGGCTGCTGCAAACTGGCAAAGCAGGCCAACAAGCATGCCCATATAAATATCTTTTGAAGTGTGGTTACTGATTAGTAACCTGGATGTACAAACCAGGCCTGAAATTAAAAAAGCAATACTAAGTGGCCAGGTCATCAGCATGGTATTACTGTTCATAACAATTATAAATATGCCAATAATACCTCCGCAACCAATGGCGTGCATACTTATCTTATAAAAAATATTGGCTATTAATGCAACTGCGGTAGTTAAAAAAACTGCAGTCATAAAAGATGCAAGCACTAACGGAAGTTGAGGTTCAAACTTAAAAAACACCCTGGCCATCCAAAAATAAAATATCATGTTACTTAGGTACGGGCCAATCCTGTCTTGCTGTGTATGTAAAAAAACCGATTTGATAAATCCCAGGCCTTTCATAATTAAAATTGCAAAAGCAGGAAAAAACACAGTATTTAAAAATGTGGCTAGTAACAATTGCGTTTTTGTACCATTGCTGATGCCTGTAAAATATGAAGGGTGGCAATAAATTAAAAACGCCACTACGTATATGGGTACAAACAATGGATGAAAAACAACTGAAAAGAAATAGGCAACCGTTTTTATAATTTTATTTTGCGGTAGCGCTTCTTCTGTTGTTGCGTTGTATGTAATGGCTGCTGTCATAGTTCTTTTCTTAAACGAGCTACAGATATATTCAATTGTTCCCGGTATTTGGCAACCGTACGCCTGGCAATATTATAGCCTTTTTCCTGTAGCATCTCGGTTAATTTTTCGTCGCTGTAAGGATATTTCTTGTCTTCGGTTTCAATAATATCACTTAAAATCTTTTTTACTTCCCTGGTACTTACTTCTTCGCCGCTATCTGTTTGCAAGCTTTCGCTAAAGAAAAATTTAAGCCTGTAAGTGCCAAATTCTGTTTGTACAAATTTACTGTTTGCCACCCGGCTTACTGTTGATATATCCAGGTTAGTGGCTTCGGCAATATATTTTAAAATCATAGGCCGCAGGTTGGTTTCATCGCCAGATATAAAAAAATCATGTTGGTAGTTCATTATGGCTTCCATGGTGTTCAATAAGGTATTGTGCCGTTGCTTGATGGCATCAATAAACCATTTGGCTGCATCAATTTTTTGTTTAATAAAAATTACTGCTTCTTTCTGTCTTTTATCTTTTTTACTGCCCCTGTCATATTCTTTAAGCATATCCCGGTATCCTTCGCTTATTCGCAGGTCGGGAGCATTTTTATTGTTGAGGCTAAGTTCCAGTTTCCCGGCATTGTTGTAAATAAAAAAATCGGGTACAATATAACTTTCTGATTTATTATTATCGCCAACATTACCGGCAGGTTTAGGGTTAAGTTTAACAACCTGGTTTATTATTTCTCTTAAATCATCATCGCTAAGATTAAGGCTTCTTTGTATTTTTTCGTAATGTTTTTTTGTAAACTCATCAAAATACTTTTCAAGTACCCGAATGGCCATATCCACATTTTTTCCGGCATCTTGCATTCTTTCCAATTGAAGTAACAAGCATTCCTGCAAGTTTCGGGCTGCAATACCCGGCGGATCAAACTGCTGTATTTGTAAAACCAGCCCGGCTATCTCTTCTTCGGATGTTTGTATGTTTTGCCTAAAAGCTAGGTCATCTACAATTGATGAAAAATCACGCCGCAGGTAGCCGTCATCATCCAGGTTTCCTATAATTTGCAGTGCCACTTTTTTTTGATGCTCATCTAAAGTTAACATGCCCAGTTGTTCTATCATTATTTCATTAAAGCCACGCTCTACCTTTATAGGTATTACCCGGTTCTCATCTACTTCTGGGTAATTACTGTCTTTTAATTTATAATCGGCAACTTCATCGTCTCCTTCGTTTACATACTCACTAATATCAATGTTTTCGTATTCATCGGCACTGCCATCCATTTCCGTTTCGTTTGTATCCGTTTCCGAAAATTCTTCTTCAGTTTCTTCAAACTCAGTTTCATGCCCTTCATCTGCTTCTTCAAGAGCAGGGTTTTCTTCAATTTCTTCTTTAATACGTTCTTCTAACAGGGCAGTGGGTACCTGCAGCAGTTTCATTAATTGTATTTGCTGTGGCGATAGTTTTTGTAGTTGCTTTTGGTATAATCCCTGACTTAAGGCCATGTTGAAAAATGGTTATGGTAAAGGCTATTGGTTTAAAATTGTAATTTATATCTATAGAAACAGCGTAAATTTACATTGTAAACAGCTAGTAAAGTGTATAAAAAAGCTAAATTTTTAATTTTTTGCACGATTTTTGTGGCAAGCGCTGCTTTTTGCCAAAAATCCTCTTCGGATTTGATTTCATTTTTTACAAAATCATACAATCAAAATAAAAAATTCGGGCAGTTTTTTTTGGACTTTAACACTAAAAGGAAAGCTGTAAAAATTTATCTCACACCTAAAGCAGGTTTTAAACAACCGTATCTTACTGTTATCAACTCAAATTATTATACAAACAATTTTGGATTTTTTTGTAAAAAGGAGATACAGTTTGAAAAGGCAACAAAAATTCCGCTGAAGTTCAGGTTGGGGTCATTACAATACAATGATTACTTAGAGCAAAAGCCCAATGCTATACATCAGTTTTGATTTTAAAATGCTACCATTAAAAACCTTATTAAGCAATTGCTTTCTGTTTGCTAAGTTCACTTTTTATAACACTAACCAATTGGTCGCATTTAGATTTCAGCTGCTCTTCTGTCCAGGTTAAACTAATGGCAGTGGATATGCAGCGGCTCATAATGGCATCGCTGGCACTAAAATCTTTTGTTGCATGATATATACCGGCTGCCTTTACATCGGGGTGTACTGCATTAAGTGTTACCAGTTTTTTAAGATGATGCCACTTGCTAATGTAATGCCAGTTGTTTACAAACCAGTAAAAATTACCGGCTAGTATATTCTGTTCTTTTAATGCTGCCACTACTGCCAGGGTAATTTCTTCTGTTGGCAAAAACCAGCTTAGGAATGTACAGCTATCTCCATTTTCATCGGGTATTCTTCTAAAAGAAACTTCAGGAATGGTGGCAAGTGCGTTTTTTAATACGGCATGATTTTTTTTCTGGATGGATAAAAAATCATCCAGTTTTTTTATTTGCGCCAATCCAACTGCTGCATGTAATTCACTTATACGAAAATTATATCCAACAAATGGATGAAGATCGGCGCCCCGGTCGGTGCCTTTGTGATCGTGTCCGTGATCGCTATACCCATCGCTATGAATATAAACATCATCACGATTGGTTAAAACTACTCCACCTTCGGCGCATGTAATGGTTTTTACAAAATCAAAGCTAAATGTTCCAGCATCGCCAATGGTGCCAAGTTTTTTTCCTTTGTATGATGCGCCAATACTTTGACAGGCATCTTCCAGCAAAATCAATTTATGTTCTTTACAAATTGCCTGCAAGGCATCCATATCGGCCATGCTGCCGCACATGTGTACGGGCATTATACATTTTGTTTTAGATGTAATAGCATTTTTTACCGCTTGTGGGTTTAGTGTTAATGTATCATCTACATCTACAAAAACAGGTATAGCTCCTACGCTAAGTACGGCTTCAAAACTTGCCACAAAAGTAAAAGAAGGTAAAATTATCTCATCGCCAAAACCAATGCCCAATGCACTCATAGCGGTTGTTAGTGCAGCTGTGCCACTACTTACTAATTGTGCATGCTTACTGCCAAATGTTTGGCAGATGGCATTTTCCAGTTCTTTTGCTTTCCATATTCCTTTACGTGGGCCATCAAAA
>DAOLYC010000001.1:0-29015 GCA_035425605.1 Ferruginibacter sp. | reverse complement strand
TTATTTACACACCACTTAAAAAAGTTAATTCAATTTCTGTTTTGGTTGGTGCAGTACCAGGCGCATTGCCCTGTTTAATTGGCTGGATTGCAGCTTATGGCAACGGAACAATAAGTTGGACGGGTGCCTGGGTTTTATTTGGTATCCAGTTTTTATGGCAGTTTCCGCATTTTTGGGCTATAGCATGGCTGGCACATAAAGATTACAGCAATGCAGGCTTTAAATTGTTACCTGCCGATAAAGGGCCAACAAAATTTACCGCCGTGCAAAGCATCATATATAGTACGCTAATGGTTCCGGTTGGTTTTTTGCCTTTTGTTACTGGTATTGCCGGCATTGAAAGTATGTTTGTGTTACTTGTGTGTAATTTATGGATGGTGTATGTTAGCGTAATGTTGTTCATACGCATGGATGCAAAAGCTGCAAGAAAAGTAATGTTCAGTTCTTATTTTTATTTGATGATTGTTTTACTTGCATTATTTGCCAATAGGGTATAAAAATTGTTTTGATAATAAGTGGAGAGGATGACGGTTTTGATAATTGCAATGGATGGTAAAACAAATGTGTAGGTAAAAACAAAAATAAAAATCATGGTTTAAAAGCTAAGTAGCATTAATAAAACCGGGTACAAAACTTTAATTAAAAAACCCCAATTAAGGGATAAAGTTATATGAGCACAGTGGCAATGGTACAAAGAAAAAAAATTCATCCTCATAAATTTACTTTATGGGTGGGTATTGGCAGTTTACTAATGATGTTTGCAGGTTTAACAAGCGCATATATTGTTAAGCGAAACCTGGCAAACTGGCAAACGTACGACTTGCCACAGTTTTTTTGGTATAGTACAATAGCTATCATTTTAAGTAGTGTAACTATTTACATGGCCGAAAAAATGTTTAAGCAGCGTGAAATGAAAAAATACAGAACCCTTTTACTGCTAACTGTAATTTTAGGAGTTCTATTTATTGCTTTTCAGGTTTTGGGTTTTGAGCAGTTATGGGCAAAACAAATAACATTAACGGCAAATGTATCGTACTCATTTATGTATGTTATTGTTAGTTTACATGCCGCACACGTGCTGGGAGGTTTGATAGCATTGATTGTATTATATGCAAAAGCATTTAGTACAAAAACAAGAGTTTACAATAGTGTACCCGTTGAACTGGTAAGTACATACTGGCACTTTGTTGATATTCTATGGGTTTACTTATTGATATTTTTGATTTTAATAAGATAATCACAACGGCATTAATGTGTTGAATTTTGCAATTAATGAATTCGGTAAAAAAAATAAAAACAAAAGCAACTAAATTAAAGAAAATATTTTTAAATTAAAATCTGCCTCATAGCAGTCTTCTTTTACAAAAAAGAGAGTTGGGTAGAGGCCTTTATAAATTATGTCAACAACAGCAATACCTACAAATACCAAATGGTGGAACGGCGGAAGAAGCCCGTTCAATGTAAGCTATGGTAAAGTGATGATGTGGTACTTTTTAATGAGCGATGCTTTTACTTTTGGAGCATTTCTTATCAGCTATGGTACTATCCGTTTTAGCGTAAACCATTGGGCCGATCCTAACCATGTTTTTAGCGCATTTCCTCTTGCTGGCCATGCAAACTTACCTTTGGCATTTGTGAGTTTAATGACCTTTATCCTAATCTTCAGTTCTGTAACCATGGTATTAGCTGTTCACGAAGGTCATAAAATGAACAGGAAAGGTGTAGAAAAATACATGATACTGACAATACTTGGTGGAGTAGCATTTTTAAGCTGCCAGGCCTGGGAGTGGACTCACTTAATAACAGGAGATCATGCAGTTTTAGTAAACGGTCAAATAGAACATTGGGGAACAACTGTTAGCAAAAACCCATGGGGGCCTAAAGTAATGTTTAATGGAGCGGAAGTAGCAACACCGGGGCCAATTGCTTTTGGTGGATATTTCTTTGGCATAACAGGATTTCATGGTTTTCACGTATTTAGTGGCGTTATCATTAATATTATTATGCTAATTAAAACCCGGTTAGGACATTTTGATCAGCGGGGGCATTATGAAATGATTGAAAAAGCAGGATTATACTGGCACTTTGTAGATTTAGTTTGGGTGTTTGTATTCCTTTGCTTCTATCTGATATAATTTTTAAAGCGTATTTATTTAAATAAATGAATTATGAGTAATGTAGCTTCATCTCCGGAAATAACTTTTGCACACGAACATACCGGTGGCACTAAAAGAATATGGAAAGTGTTTTGGTTATTATCAATAATTACCATCATAGAATTAGCCATTGGTCTTACTATCTATAATATACATAAAGAGCCTAATCCTAATGCCACACTGGTATTGGCATTTAAAGGCATGGTTTGTATTTTAACCCTGGCCAAAGCTTATTATATCGTATCGGTGTTTATGCACCTGGGCGATGAAATTAGGAATATGATTATGACCATAGTGGTTCCACTTTGTTTATTCATTTGGTTTCTTACAGCATTTCTTTGGGATGGAAACTCTACAAAACATTTGCGTAATACCGATGGTCACAGCCGCCCTGCACAGGTTGAGCAAATTCAACATCACCAGCCTGCAGCTGTTGATAAGGACGCAAAAAAATAATCTTATTAAATAAATATAGATAATTAAAAACCATCGCATAGCTGCGGTGGTTTTTTGTTTTATGGCATTAATGGCCATCAATGCCGTAAATTTGCAATCATAAAATTTATAGAAAACTTCTGATGTAATATGAATAAAAAAGCGTTTTTAGCATTGATGCTGGCATTGGCAATGCCCATTGCCGGATATTATATTGTAAAATATTACAGCAAAGAAGCAGTTCACATGCCGGGCAGATATTTTACTCCTGATAGTGTGGTGGTATCTGATGTAAATGGTAAAATGGTTACTGATACAATTTGGCATAAGGTTAAAAATATTGAATTTACCAATCAGCTTGGCAACAGGGTATCGCTTGATGATTTAAAAGGGAGAATATTGGTGATTGATTTTTTCTTTACCAGGTGCCCCAGTATTTGCCCGGGGCTTGCCCGCAGTATGAAAAGATTACAGGATTCATTTAAAAAAAATGATAGCATTGTTCAATTTATATCAATAAGCATAGATCCTGAACACGACTCGGTTCCTCAACTACGAAAGTTCGCCGATCGTTACAATGCAAACCACGATACCTGGTGGTTTGTTACCGGCAATAAAAAAGAGATTTACGATTTTGCATTAAATGAACTAAAAGCAGGCCTGGCTGATACGGAAGTTGACTCAGCATTTATACATACCGAAAACTTTTTTTTATTAGATAGCAGCCGTGTTGTTCGTGGTTGGTTTAATGGTTTCGACAGTGTAAAACAAGCCCAGCTTGTTAGGGATATCCCTTTATTGATGCTGGAAAAAGATAGGAAGAAACCATCTGTTTTCAGGGAGTTTATACCTATACTACCAATCATATTTTTTTGTATTGGAGCGGTGTTTGTTGTGGTTATTATTTTTAACCGCATAAAAAATAAAGAAAATAGCAAAAGTTAAAAACATGCTGCAACCTGCATTTAAAAAAAACGATAAAACCGCAAAGCTATTAATATACACGGTTTCATTGGTTGTTTTTACCGCTGTGGTTTTACTAAGTAAGTTTAAACTTGAAGTTGATCCCGGCTTTGATGTGCATGTGTTTGCAAAAGCAAATGCAATCATTAATACATTTGTTGCAACCTTGTTGTTGGCCGGATTAATGGCAGTAAAGAAAAAAAAATATCAACTGCATAAAAAAATAATGCTGTCGGCTATTATGTTGTCGGTTTTATTTTTAATCTCTTATATAGCTCACCATTTAATGGCCGGCGAAACAAAGTTTGGCGATATCAATCATGATGGCATTGTAAGCCTTGATGAAAAAATGTTGGCTGGAAAAATGCGAATGGTCTATTATTTTATACTAATAACACATATACCATTAGCGGCCATCATACTCCCTTTTATTTTGTTTACTGCATACAGGGCGCTTACCGGAGAATATGATAAACACAAAAAATTAACAAGAATTACCTGGCCTGTTTGGTTTTATGTAGCAGTATCGGGTGTAATTGTTTATTTGTTGATTAGCCCTTATTACATTTAGCAAAAAAATATTTAAAAAGATATTGCATAAAGAAGCAAAATGAATAAACCAGGAGGGATAAAAGCATTAAAAATCGTACATAAGGTTATGTTGATGGGGCAAATTGTTTTTGCTGCCGTTAGTATTTACCTGGTATATGCCGGTATAATTAATGCTTATTTAACTGAACTGGATAAAAAACTACAGGTGATTGTACTGATTATAGCAGCAACTGGAATTTATGCCGGCAGGTACTATTTTAAAAAGAAAGTTTTTCAAATTCAAAATTCGTTGGCTGATGCTAAACAAAAATTTGATGCTTACCGAGCTGCAAGTTTGTTACAATGGTCGTTAATTGAGATACCTGCTATCGTTTCAATTATATGTTTTTTTCTTACGGCCAACTATGCTTTTATAGCACTGGCATTTTTTCTTATAGCGATATTTGCAATGCAGGCTCCTTCAAAAAGTAAAATAGTCCAACAACTTCAGATAGAAGAAGCTGAACTGGAAACATTATAAAACCTTTTCAACAACAATTTTCATTTTACTAAAATAGGTTATCAGCACAGTTATTGTATCGCCTACTTTTACATTTGCAGGCAATTTGTTTGAAACTGGCTTAAGTTTTACCTGCACTTTATCTTTAAATAAATTAAGATAAATGCCGTGTGGCGAAATCTTATAAATGAGGGCTTCAACAGGGCTTTGTTTTTTAAAAGCCCTTTCGGCAGAATAAAATTCGGGAATGAACTTTTCGGTAAATAGCGATGCTTTAATTTTATTTTTATTTTCTGTATGTAATAATTCAAAAGTTACGGCTTCATTTAGTTCTGCATCGGTAGGTTTCAACTGCCATGGAGAAAACAATACCGGGAAAAAATGATAACTGTTAATTTCTTTGACAAAATACTTTCCGTCCACCACTTTTAAATAGCCAATAAAATTATTTTCTGTTTTTGCTTTATTGATAAGTGCATCCAGGGCATTATTATACATAAAATGGATATTACTGGCCGCCATCCTGTCTCCTCTCCCCGAAAGTCCAACTGTAAAACTTACCATATCGCCAATTTGAAAAACATGTTTCTTATCAATATTTTTTTCATCAATGCTGCCATTTACTACTTTTCTTTTGCCACTAACTTCATATTCTATCATGATATATTTCTTATCGTGGTTAACGAAAGAAACATTACCCGTATGTATAGCTTTACTCATATTGAAAAGTAAAAGAAAAAAACAACATTTTAGATGCAAAGCAGCATTAATTTATAATACCAGTTCCTTTGAGGGATCCCAAAACCTTTTTAAAAAATCTACCACCACATCGTTTTTAACTTCAACGCCATCTTTTTTAAGCAACTCTTCCATGGCTGTTGCAGTTCCAAAATGATGCTTGCCCGTTAGCATACCGTTTCTATTCACCACTCTTTGGGCCGGCACTTTTGGCCTGACTGCATGTGCTGTATTCATTGCCCAGCCTACCATACGGGCACTTAATTTGGTTCCCAGGTATGCTGCAATAGCTCCATAAGAAGTAACTCTCCCTTTTGGTATTTGCCTTACCACATCAAAAACATCTGCAAAAAAACTGTATTCCTTAATTGTACTTTTTGCAGTTTCTTTTGCAGCAGCAATTGGTTTACGATAAATTATTTTTTGATTATTTGTTTTTTTTGCCATCCGGTGTTAAAGTTAGTAATTCACTTCGTTTTGGTTCAGGAACATTTTTATACTGATAAGGACAATGTTTACAACCATTACCACAGCAAAATCCTCTTTCTAAATGGAATTTGGCTGTAAGTACCATTAGGCCTTCTTCGTTGTAATAAAAATCTTCTCCTTCAATCAAATTGTTCTTCATGCTTTAAAATTTCCTGTAGTTCTTCATCAAAATATTTAATTTCAGATGGTAATATGAATTTGAGGTAATGAATTTTTTTACTTTGTGCAATATCTAAACTTTCGTAGTGTGTTTTAATTTTTAATTCTTCCCTTACTAAAAGCTCGGAATATATATCATCAGCATCTTCAACAATTATTAAATCATAAAGTTGTATAACTCGCTTTGTAAATTGATAAAGATCTGGAGAATCTGTTTTAAGGTTTATATACCCACCAGGTTTAAGTATTTGAAGGTATTGTCTTAAAAACCTGGGGTGTGTTAGCCTTTTCTTAGCTTTTGATGTACGCAGTTGTGGGTCGGGAAATGTTATCCATATTTCATCTACTTCGCCGTAAGAAAAATAGTCTGATAACTTTTCAATTTGCGTACGTAAAAAACCGGCATTATTTATTTTATCTGATAAACATTTTTTTGCTCCTATATACATTCGGTTGCCTTTTACATCTACTCCAATAAAATTACGGTCAGGGAACAATTGTGCCATTCCAACTGTATATTCACCCCTGCCACAAGCAAGTTCAAGTACCAGGGGATTAGTATTTTTAAAAAATATACTCCATTCTCCTTTTATTTTCTGGGGGTACTCTAATACATTCGAAAAGGTTTTCAAGTCGGCAAAGCGCTGTAGTTTTTTTTGAGCCATAGTGTACAAAGTTAAATATTTGGCCTTTTATATCTACCTGTATAAACTTTGAAATTTATAATAAAAAGGGTTATTTTACTAACAGCTACAGAATAAAAAACCTAAATTTGCGCCATCAAAAAAATAATTTATATGAATACAGTAATTGTTCCTGTAGATTTTTCTGAAACTTCTGTAAATGCAGCTAAATATGCCGCTCAATTATTAACAGGCCATTATGGTGTAACCATGTTTTTATATCATAGCTATACCAAACCTGTTGAAACCGTTAATGCAAAAGCAGCTTTAGAAAATCTTAAAACAGAATTACTTAAAGAAACAATTATTAATATAGAAACGCTGGCATTTGAAGAAAGTGATTTTGTGGATGGATTAGAAAAAACAGCCCGTCACCGCAATGCTGATCTTGTTATTATGGGTATAACAGGCAAATCGGCTATTGCACAGGTTTTGTTTGGAAGCAATACCTTAAAAATGGTGCAAAGAAAAGTTTGCCCTGTATTGATTGTTCCGGAAAATACCACTTATAAGCCGGTTAAGAATGTGATGTTAACATCCGATTTTAAAAACACAATCGACTCAACCCCATCGGCACCCATCACAGAATTCCTGGATTTGGTAAATGCACAGTTGCATATTGTAAATGTAGATAGTGAACATTATATTTCACTAACCGAAGATTATGAAAAGGAAAAACAAAATTTAAAGCAATTATTTAAAAATTATAATCCCGAATTTTATTTTATGCGCCTGTATGATGTTGATGAAGCCATCAATTTATTTGCCGAAAGCAGGAATATTGATTTAATCATCGCCATTCAAAAAAATAGCTCATTTATTTCTAAGATGCTCACCAGTAGCCGCACCAAAGCGTTGGCTTATCAAAGTAAAGTTCCAATCATGATTATGCACGAGTAAAAAATAATATATAAATCTCCGGTTAACCGGGGATCTTTATTATGATATATTTTAAATGATTTCCTCAAGCTGATGTATGATTTTATAGTTTTTAATCTTAAAGAATGTAATCACTTCTTCACACAAAGTCTCTCTAATAGTTATTAATAAATGGCCGTTATCCATATTGGTATTGTAAAATTCAACAGCTTTTTTTACTGATGCGTAAAACCCTTTGCCATCCAATTCCAGTTTACCAACTTCATCAATCACTAACCAGCCGGGCTTTTGGTTTAATGCATTTGATAAGATAAGGTTAGCCTTTTCAAATGCTTCAGTGTAAAAATGAAATTTTCCAATAGATGTTAAAGCTTCATTTGTATTTGTTATATCTGTACATTCAATGGTAAAAATTGATTGTGTATGTAAATCAAAAACATTTCTGATTCCATTTATATCTGGCATCAACAGCCCATAAATATTATTTTGCAAATTACACCATTGCAATAGTTTAGTGGTTTTACCGCTATGTATTGGCCTCGAAAAAATATAAATACTCATTTTTTTAAAGAGGGTTCGGTATAAGTAAGTGTATTGTATATTAAAGTTGAAACAAAACTGCTCCACCTTTCTAGCCCCTTATAGGTTTTAGCATGTTGCCAGGCTTTTGTTGTAAGCTGGCGTAAAGCGGGGATAAATGAAAGTATTTCTAACACTTCGGTACTGTAAGTGTTTTGTTTTTTTTGCAGAAATTTTTTAATAACATTTGTAAATAATGGGCCAATAATTAAATACCAAATTAAAATTACCGAAAATGTCCAGCTTAAAGTTTTTAGCACCTGCAACCATCCAAGTTTGCTATCAGCAGCAAAAAAGTATAGAATGAACGATAAGCCAAGCATTATTAAAATAAATAACCATAAACGGTTAAATTTATTTTTTCTGATTATTTTTTTTGTTTTCACATCAACTACTTCAGGTTTTGCAGTTGTATTTAAATTAAGTTTTTCGTTATCAAAATTAATAATTGTTTTGTATGTCAGCCATGCAATAAGAATCCCACCTGCAATATAAATAAAGAGGTATCCGCCAATAATCCAATAACTTCCGTGTAGTGCTGTAAACCCCAATTGATTTACAAGAAACGCAACCATTTTATCTGTAGCTTTCCACAAAGATTCACCAAAAAATAAAGTAAGGATTAGAATTTTTTGTATGGCCGATTCAAGCATTGCAATTGTGCTTAATAAAAATATGCTGATAAAATTTACGCTCATCATACTGAATAAAAGATAGCCAATCATTGCCTGAAAAGCTACAGCTATGTATGCAGTAAATGGTGTGTGTGGGCTTACCATTGCTTTTACAATTAAAACAATTATAGCACTTTTCAAAACCTGGTTATAATTTTTGTCCGATATTTCTGCAATCATACTTATCATTATCACCGCCATACCGCCAACCAATAAACCGGTGAAAGGAATTTGCAATGCATGCATTACTCCACCAAGGCCACTTTCAGAAAATGCCCATAAAGCAGTTAGCCGTTGCAATGCAATAACTTTTTCTTCTGTGCCTAAATATTTATTAGAAAATCTCATTTATACTATCTTACCGGGTTATACAAATATATGAAACAGGCGCTGCTGTTTTAAGATGAATAATGAATAGGAATTAACAGGCTGTTTTTACTTTCATTGAACCATTTTTGTTATATTTAGTGGTATGATAAATGCAATTGCAGTATGGAAAAACATAATGATGAATTTATGAAGGAGGCCATCAGGCTTTCGGTAAACAATGTAGAAGAAGGAAATGGAGGACCTTTTGGGGCTGTGGTAGTAAAAGATGGAAAAATAATTGCCCGTGGTGTAAACCGGGTAACAACTACTAACGATCCAACTGCACACGCCGAAGTGGTAGCCATAAGAAATGCCTGCACACTTTTAAACACTTTTCAATTAGACGACTGTGAAATTTATACCAGTTGCGAACCATGCCCCATGTGCCTTGGCGCTATCTATTGGGCAAGGCCGGCTAAGCTTTATTACGCAAACACAAAAGAAGATGCTGCAGTTATAAATTTTGATGACAAGTTTATTTATGATGAAATTGCCCTTCCGTTAGCACAAAGAAAATTATTTACTAAACAAATTTTGAGAGACGAAGCATTGGAGGCATTTAAAAAATGGTCGGAAAGTACCATTAAAAAAGATTATTAGATGATAAGTTTCATTTTAAACGAGCAATTGGTAAAAGCTATTCAGCCTGATGGAAGTACAGTGCTTGATTATGTTCGTTATTATAAAAAATATACAGGAACAAAAATAGGTTGCAGAGAGGGAGATTGCGGAGCTTGTACCATATTGGTTGGCGATTTCGAAAACAACAAATTGGTTTACCGTACTATGACTAGTTGCCTGATGCCACTGGTTAATGCTAATGGTAAGCATATAGTTTCGGTTGAAGGGATCAACCTGCCGGCAGGCAGGCAAGGGATGAAAGAACTTTCACCGGTTCAGCAAGCTATGGTTGACGAAAACGGAACACAATGTGGATTTTGCACCATCGGTTTTGTTATGTCGCTTACAGGATTTATTTTAAATAGTAACACTAAAAACTACAACCAAGCTATTGCCGACATTGCAGGTAACATTTGCCGGTGCACCGGATACAAATCTATAGAAAGAGCCGCTGCAATTATTACAGATAAAATTGCAAATAAACCAGAAACAGAAACTATTGCCTGGTTAGTTAAAAATAATTTTATCCCCCATTATTTTTTAAAGATAAATGAAAGGCTAACAGAATTAAGAGAACAAATAAATACCCAGGCAGGCGAAATAAAAGCCATTACACAAAAATTAGTTTTGGGAGGAGGAACTGACCTGATTGTTCAAAAAGCATTGCATGTAAAAAAATCTGCAATAACACATGTTTTTGATAAAACAGAATTACAGGAGATTAGTATTGAAAACAATTATTGTAGTATTGGGGGAGCCGTTACAGTTACTTCCTTTTCTGAATCCAAGCTGGTGAAAAGTATTTTTCCGGACTTAAAAAAACATATCAGGCTAATCTCTTCTACTCCCATTAGAAATATGGCAACAATGGCCGGCAACCTGGTAAACGCTTCGCCAATTGGAGATATGACAATATTTTTTTTAGCCCTGGATTGCGATATTGTATTAAACAAAAACAAAAAAAGCAGAACAGTAAAGCTAAAAGAATTTTATAAAGGATATAAACAGATTGACAAGGATGCAGATGAAATAATTGAGAAAATAATTTTTGCAGTTCCAAAAAACTGCCAGTTTAATTTTGAAAAAGTAAGCAAACGTACGCACCTGGATATTGCCAGCGTAAATACAGCCTGCTTACTAAAATTAAATGATGAAGAAGAAATTGAAATGATTCATTTGTCTGCAGGAGGTGTAGCGCCATTTCCCAGATATTTAAATAACACTTGTGCTTTTTTAACCGGGAAAAAAATTACAACAGCAGTTTTAAAAGAAGCTATTGAAATATTGAATAATGAAATTGCACCCATTAGCGATGCCAGGGGTACGGCCTATTACAAAAAAATATTGTTAAGGCAATTATTCCTGTCGCATTTTATAAACCACGAAAAAGTAATTAGCGATTTGTTAGAGATTTAATTTTTAGCCTTAGGGGCAAAAATAGAATTCTCAGTGCAATTAAAATCTTATAGTACTTGATAGTAAATACACATAAGCAAACAAATAAAAACATCTGCCAGGAAACAGATGTTTCTCAAGTTGGTAATATTGATGCAGCTAATCATGTAACAGGTACTTCAATTTATGTAGATGATATTCCTGTAATGGAAGGAATGTTGTTTATAAAAGTTTATGATTCGCCGGTAGCGCATGGAAAAATAAAGAATATCAATTTTTCAATTGCTTCAGAAATGGAAGGTATCGTAAAGATATTTTCTCATAAAGATATTCCCGGCGAAAACCAGATTGGCGGTATTATACAAGATGAGCCTTTTCTTGCCAATGATGAAGTTCATTATAGAGGGCAACCTATTTTATTGATTGTTGCAGAAAATGAAGATGCTGCAGATGAAGCCATAAAAAAAATAAAAATTGATATTGAACCACTGCCGGTTATAACCAACCCCCGTGTTGCATTTGAGGCAGGTAAATTGTTAAGCCCTTCCAGGAAATTTGAGCTGGGAGATGTAGATAATGCTTTCAAAAACTGTAAATATATTTTTGAAGGCCTTGCAGAATCAGGCGGGCAAGAGCAATTGTATTTAGAAACACAGGGCGCTTATGCATATCCTACAGAGCATAATAGTGTTAAAATATTTTCATCTACACAAGGCCCCACGCAGGTACAACGTACAACTGCAAGGGTTTTAGGTGTTGGCATGAATAAGGTGGAAGTAGATGTGCCACGACTTGGTGGCGGCTTTGGTGGTAAAGAAGACCAGGCCTCTTTTTGGGGAGCGGCTGCCGCAATGGTTGCTTGGCTTTTAAAAAAACCGGCAAAATGTGTTCCGCATCGCATGGAAGATATGCGTATCACCGGAAAGCGAAATCCTTACAGCAGCGATTATAAAATTGGGCTTGATGAGAATCTAAATATAGTTGCTTATGAAGCCACTTACTATCAAAATGGCGGAGCTGCCGCTGACTTATCGCCAGCAATTTTAGAGAGAACTTTATTTCATGCCACCAACAGTTATCACATTCCACATGTAAAAGTTACTGCACATTCCTGTAAAACTAACCTGCCGCCTAATACGGCATTCCGTGGCTTTGGTGGTCCGCAGGGGATGTTTGTGATAGAATCTGCCATCGATCATGCAGCAAAGACTTTGAATGTAGAGGTTGATTTTATTCAAAGAAAAAACATGATGGATAATAACAATGAATTTCCTTATGGGCAAATAGTAAAAGAATGCCAGGCTAAAAATTGTTGGGATGAGGTGATGACTTTATACGATGTAGCAGCTGTTAAAAAAGAAATACAGCAATTCAATAATAATAATAAATTTTACAAAAAAGGATTATCCATAATGCCGGTTTGTTTTGGTATATCCTTTACCAATACCATGATGAACCAGGCCAGAGCTTTAGTTCATGTATATTCCGATGGTACAGTTGGCGTAAGTACAGGTGCAGTAGAAATGGGGCAGGGAGTTAATTCTAAAATGTTGCAAGTAGCTGCAACAATATTTGGATTAAAACCCGAAAAAATAAAATTGGAAACAACAAATACAACCAGGGTTGCCAACACTTCACCATCGGCAGCCAGTTCCACCAGCGATTTAAATGGAAAAGCATTAATGGATGCATGTAACCAAATAAAACAACGGTTATTTGATTTTATTAAAACAGAATTAACGGATGATGAAAACTCAGATATTGAAATAAAAAATGAAGTGGTTTACATCAATGATGAGGCATCAGTTTTTAACTGGACAAATTTGGTGCAACAGGCATTTATGAAACGCATAAACCTGAGCGCCAAAGGGCATTATGCAACACCCATCATCAATTTTGATAAATCAATTGAAAAAGGCCACCCGTTTGCATACCATGTTTACGGAACAGCATTAACCACAGTAAAGGTTGATTGTTTGCGTGGTACTTATGAAATTGAAAATGTAAAAGTGGTACATGATTTTGGAAGCAGCATGAACCATGCTGTTGATCTTGGGCAGTGCGAAGGTGGTATTGTGCAAGGGATAGGATGGATGACGATGGAAGAAGTGATTTATAATGATGAAGGAAAATTATTATCGAATGCTTTATCAACTTATAAAATACCAGATATTTACTCTGTTCCTAAAAATATTGACGTGAAATTTTTAAATACACAAGGCAATACAATGGCTATCTTCAAATCAAAAGCAGTTGGAGAACCTCCGTTAATGTATGGCATAGGTGCTTTTTTTGCCATTCGTAATGCCGTTCTGGCTTTTAATCAAACATCATCTATTTCATACGCAGCGCCTATCACTCCCGAAAAAGTTTTATTAGGATTGTATAATTCCAATGGTGAGTAAATAAAATAATAAGATTTAAAAATTTGAGTAACACAAAAAAAATATTTAGCAAACGTTGCTGGCTTAATGGTGAGCTACAGCCTGCAACAATTGTTATAAATGAAAATAAAATTTCAGCCATTCACCTAAATAAATTGGCAGATGCTGAAGATGCAGGCATAAATATTATAATGCCGGGTATAATTGATGCACATGTGCATGTAAATGAACCGGGCCGAACAAATTGGGAAGGATTTGAAACTGCTACTAAGGCTGCAGCTGCAGGCGGTATTACTACCATTGTAGATATGCCCCTTAATGCAAACCCGGTTACAACTAATGTAGATGCGTTTAATAAAAAACTTTTTGCTGCAAAAGATAAACTACACGTAAATGTTGGCTTTTATGGTGGATTGGTTCCCGGAAATAAACAGGATATTGAAGCATTGATTAAGGCAGGCGTATTGGGAATAAAATGTTTTCTTACGCACTCAGGCATTGATGAATTTCCAAATGTTGTTGAAAAAGAGATAGAAGAAGCAATGCCCATTATTGCAAAGTATAATTTTCCTTTATTGGCACATTGCGAATTATCTGATGCAAAAATTGATAAGAAATTTTCAGATTTTCCAACCAGTTATAGAAACTACCTGGAAAGTCGTCCAAAAAAATGGGAAAATGATGCTGTTGACCTTATGATTAAACTTTGCAGAAAACAAAATTGTAAAACACATATTGTACATGTATCGTCTGCAGAAGCATTATCAAACATTGAAAAGGCTAAAGCAGAAGGTTATCCATTAACAGCCGAAACCTGTGCTCATTATATTTATTTTAATGCAGAAGAGATACCCGATTCAAATTGTTTATATAAATGTGCTCCACCAATTAGAGAAAAAGAAAATAATGATTTGCTAAAAAAAGCATTAAAATCGGGTGTACTTGATTTTATTACAACCGACCATTCGCCAGCCCCACCAAACATCAAAGAACTTTCTACAGGAAACTTGCTGAAGGCCTGGGGCGGCATTGCAGGCTTGCAGTTTTTATTGCCGGCATCCTGGTCGGCTTTGAAAGAAATGATAACTGTTGAAAAATTCATTCCTTTGCTTACTGAACATCCGGCAAAATTTTTACAGGTAGAAAATCAAAAAGGAAAATTAGAAGTTGGGTATGATGCCGATATAGTTATATGGAACCCCGATGAAATATTTGAAGTGAAGCCGAAAGATATTTTGCATCGCTATAATTGTAGCCCTTATAACGGCCAACAATTATGGGGAACGGTACAACAAACAATTGTAAACGGAACTACTGTTTATCAAAATAAAAAAATAGTTGAAGCCAATAAACAATGTGGCCAATTAATTTTACATAAACAAGAATAAGCATTAAAAATATTCAATTCAATAATAGTTATAAAAGGTATTAAAATAAACAACAATGGCTTTTGAGAATGTAAAAGAAATTATTAAAGCATCGCCTGCATTTACAAAACTAACCGATTTGGCAGCAGAAAAACTTGGCGGCAAAGTATTATTTACTACCGATGATTTTTTTGCAGAGGTAGAAAATCTTATAAAACCCACCCGTGGAATTTTTATTGCAGATAAATATACCACCCGTGGAAAATGGATGGATGGATGGGAAAGCCGGCGTAAACGTACACCGGGCCACGATTGGGCTGTTATACAATTGGCAACACCCGGAAAGATTGCCGGATTTGATATAGACACAAATTTTTTCCTTGGTAATCATCCTCCTCATGCTTCAATTGAAGCAATAAATATTGTTGATGCTGCCATATTAAATAATCTGCATAATGATGAGGCCGGATGGAACCAATTAAGCTGGAAAGAGATTTTACCTACATCAAATTTAGATGCAGGTTCACAAAATTTTTTCGACATTAAAAGCGATGAAATATTTACTCATATTCGTTTACATATCTATCCGGATGGAGGCGTTGCCAGGTTTAGAGTGTATGGCGAAGTTTTTAAAAACTGGGATTCAGATTCTGCCGAAGAAGAAACAGATCTGGTTGCCGCTATAAATGGTGGTAAAGCCATTGCCTGTAATGATATGTTCTTTAGCTCTATGAATAACCTCATTTTACCCTATCGTGGAATAAACATGGGCGATGGTTGGGAAACCAAACGTAACCGTACACCTGGTAACAGAGATTGGGTAATTTTAAAACTGGCAAAACCTGGCATCATAGATCGTATTGTGGTTGACACTGCCCATTTTAAAGGAAACTATCCCGATAGTTGTACAATTGAATTTTGTAATTGCAAAAATGATGATGATGTAATTAATAATCGGGTAGAATGGCAATTACTTTTAACCAGTAAAAAATTAACGGCAGATGCAGAACATGAAATTGTGGAAGGAATTAATTGCCCATCTGCTGTTACACATGTAAGATTAAATATTTTTCCTGATGGCGGAATTAGCCGCCTCCGTTTATTTGGAAAAATTAAAAAATAAATATGCAGGGTATAATATTATTGTGGGTGTTAGGATTTATTTTGGTGATGCTTACCATCATAACCTTTTATCTGCGTTCGGTTAGCAAGCAAAACGAAATTGATGATGAAGCCGGGCTTGATGTTGAATCTAAAAAACAGGGTATTGCGTCATCTCAAAATTTTGTATATACAGCTCTGGTTCTTGTGTTGGTGGCCATGGTTGGCGCATTGTACTTGTATGTAAAAGGTTCGCCCTGGGAAGGACATTTGATGGAGTGGTTAAATATTGTAATTCGGCTTATGCATATAACATTTGGCATTGCATGGATAGGCGCTTCATTCTATTTTGTTTTCCTGGAAAATGCATTGAACCGTACCAAAGATGTTAGGGATGAACTGGCAGGAAATTTATGGGCTGTGCATGGTGGTGGGTTTTATTACCTCGAAAAATATAAAGTAGCGCCTAAAACAATTCCCAAACATTTACATTGGTTTAAATACGAAGCTTACTTTACCTGGCTCTCTGGCTTTTGCCTGTTATTTGTTGTGTATTATTTTAATGCCTCGGCATTGCTTATTGATAAAAATGTTTTAAACATAACACCACTAACAGGAATAGGCATTGGTGTAAGTTCATTTATTGTGGCATGGATAATTTATCATCTGTTGTGTAAATCGCCACTTATAAAATACCCTTTTTGGTTTACATTGATTGGTTTTGTTTTTGCAGTTGGATTTGCTTTTTTTTACAGCCATGTATTTAGTGGCCGTGCAGCATATATCCATTTTGGTGCCATGTTAGGAAGTATTATGGTAGCAAATGTTTTTTTTGTTATTATACCTGCGCAAAAAGCAATGGTAAAAGCTGCCAGGCAAGGCTTGCCTTTAAATGCACAACTAGGTAAAAACGCATTGAACCGTTCTTTACATAATAATTATTTTACACTCCCGGTTTTGTTTGTAATGATAAGCAATCATTTTCCAAGCACTTTTGGATTTAAAGAACCCTGGTTAATTCTTGTTATCATCACCTTAGGAACAGCCGGTGTAAAACACTATCTTAACCTAAAAGAAAAAGGGCAACTTTCGGTTTGGGTGTTACCGGTTTCTGTAGTTATTTTATTGGCAGGAGCTTTTATTTCGGCGCCACCAAAAAATCCAGGTGCTTGTAATACAAAAATTGAATTTAGCGAAGTAAATGCCATCATACAGGAACGATGCATTAGCTGCCATTCAGCTAAACCAACTGATGATATATACAAAACGCCACCTAATGCTGTAGTATATGATACACCAAATGATATAGTAGCAAAAAAAGACTTAATTATGCAACGGGTGGTAATAACCAAAACAATGCCACTAAATAACAAAACAAATATTACCCAAGAAGAAAGAGATATTATTCGCTGCTGGATTGAACAGGGGGCTTCAGTAAAATAAATAATCTACTATGACAATAAACGCATTTAATAAATTAAATAAAACTGCAAAAACAAGGCTACTGGCTAGTTGCTGTGGTTCTAACAACTGGGTTCAACAAATGATGAAGCATCCTGCTTTTAAAAACGAAACCCAGTTGGTGGATGTAGCTGTTAACGCCTGGTATAACCAATGCAGTAGCGCCGACTGGCTGGAGTCTTTTTTGCATCACCCCAAAATTGGCGATGTAAAAAGTATTACAAAAAAATTTGCCGGTAAAGAACAGGCATCGGTTACAACCGCATCAGCAATAACCATTAAAGCGCTGGTTAATGCCAATAAAGATTATGAGCTTAAGAATGGTTTTATTTTTATAGTGTGTGCAACCGGAAAATCGGCTACTGAAATGCTTCAGTTGTTGGAAAACAGGTTAAGCAATACAATTGGCGAAGAATTGCATATTGCCATGGGAGAACAAATGAAAATAACCATCCTGCGTTTACAGCAACTCATTTCTTCTGGCAACTGGAGCGATTTAAAGTCCAGCCAGCTAACAACACATGTACTTGACACATCCATTGGAAAGCCCGGAAAAAATATTAGTATTTGTTTACAAATGCCGGTAAATGGCCGCTGGCAAAGTATTGCACAAGGCATTACCAATGCTGATGGTAGAATTGGCGATTTATTACCATCGCAAAAAATTCTTTCTGCCGGCGATTATAAACTGATATTTGATATAAAAAATTATTTTGCATCTCAAAAGTTAAAAAGCTTTTATCCCGAAGTGGAAATACAATTTACCATAACCGATGATTCGCATTATCATGTACCATTGCTTATAAACCCTTTTGGTTTTTCAACCTACAGAGGTAGTTAATATAATACAATAAAAAATTAATGAATAAATAACTGATAAAATTTTATTGAAGAATAATATCTCGTATAAAAAAATAAAAATGAGCACATCCATTCCAACAAACAAAAAAATAGAATTATTTGATCAATTAATGAAAGCCAACAAAGCTTTCCAGGAAATCTATCCCGGCGATAGAAGCGACCGCCAACCTGTACATACTTTATACGGCGGCGCCAATTTATTTAAACACGACTCTGCTGCACATCTTGGTAAAAGAGCGCTGGAAATATTTGAAATGTATGCACCCAATCACGAAGTGTTTGGAAATGTGTTTGGCATGGATACTCAATCGGGCTTTAGTAGTAAAGTTTACAACAAGGTAATTGCTAAACTTAAAACTGAACCCATTGAAGATTTTAGGATTGATTTTGAAGACGGTTACGGCAACAGAAGCAATGAAGAAGAAGATGAAACTGCTCATACAACTGCATTGGAAGTTGCCAAAGGCATGAAAGAAAAAACGTTACCGGCTTTTATTGGCATACGCATAAAACCCTTTACCGAAGAAATGAAAGAAAGAGGTTTACGTACCCTGGATATTTTTATAAGTACATTAGCAAAAGAAACCAATGGCAGGTTGCCCGATAATTTTGTTGTGATGTTGCCAAAGGTTACCATTCCCGAACAACCAGCTACCCTTGCCTCATTTTTTAATATTCTTGAAAAAGAATTGAATTTAGAAAATGGTATTTTAAAAATGGAGATGATGGTGGAAACCACACAGGCAATTTTGGCTATTGATGGAACTAACCCATTGTATAAGTTTATAAAAGCAAGTAACGGAAGATGTATAGCAATGCATTTTGGCACTTATGATTATACTGCCAGTTGCAGTATAACAGCAAAATATCAGGAAATGGATCATCCCGTTTGCGATTTTGCTCACCACATGACAAAAGTAGCATTGGCCCACACTGGAATTTGGCTAAGCGATGGCGCTACCAATACTATGCCCATTGGACCTCACCGTGGCGATAGTTTAACAAAAGAACAATTACAAGAAAACATGAATACGGTTCACAACGCATGGAAAAAAGGTTATGCTCATATCCGTCATTCACTTTGGAATGGTTTTTACCAGGGCTGGGATTTAAATCCGGCGCAGTTTCCTATGCGCTATGCAGCGGTATATGCTTTCTTTTTAGAAAGTTATGATGATGCTGTTGAACGATTAAAAACATTTGTTGATAAAGCAGCCCGTGCAACTTTAATTGGCGATGTATTTGACGATGCTGCCACTGGGCAAGGATTATTAAATTATTTTTTACGTGCATTAAACAGTGGCGCTATTACTGAAGATGAAGTGTTGGTAACCGGTTTAACACTTGAAGAGATTCGTGGACGATCTTTCAAAAAAATTCTTGAAAACAGAAAACGATAATGGAGGTATGGAAGTTTATACTGGATAAATTAACTGCAGGTAATAATGTAATGCTGTTATATGTTTTACAAAGTGAAGGAAGTTCACCCGGTAGGCAGGGTTTTAAAATGGCAGTGGCAAATGATAGCGAACTTTGTGGTACCATTGGCGGAGGAATCATGGAGCATAAGCTGGTTGAAAAAGCAAAAATGCTATTGCAACAAAATGAAAAAACTTTTTTGCTGCAACATCAATATCATGATAAAGAAAAAATAAAAGACCAGTCGGGAATGATATGCTCTGGCAGCCAGTTGAATGCGTTTATTCCATTATCAAGTACTGATATTGATACCATCAATAAAATAATTTCATTTCCTTTTAAATACATTAAACTCTCTGCACAAGGGCTGCAGTTTAGCGAAGAAGCTTTAGCAGGATTAGAATATCAAACAGATAACCACTGGCAATATGGCGATGTTATCAATACACAATCTGTCATTCATATCATTGGTGGAGGGCATGTTGGATTGGCCTTGTCTGAACTTATGAAATACCTGGGTTTTTATATAAAATTATATGACGACAGGCCGCAACTTAATACCATTATAGCCAATTCATTTGCTGATGAAAAATGCATTGTAAATTATGAAACTATCGGTTCACTATTCAAACAAACTGAAAAGGATTATGTAGTTATCATGACGGTTGGTTACCGAACCGATAAGGTAGTTTTGAAACAATTGATTAGCAATTCTTTTTTTTATATTGGCCTGTTGGGCAGCGATAACAAGATTAGAATTTTAAAAGACGAAATGAAAGCAGAAGGGTTTTCATCTAAATCGATAGAAAGAATACACACGCCTATCGGTATTAACATACTAAGTAAAACAAACAGGGAAATAGCAATAAGTATTGCAGCAGAAATTATTAGAAAAAAAAATAAACAATTACCAACTGGTAGGAAATAAAAATTATAAATAGGCTCCCAAGGCTTTTCTTTAAAGAATTAATGTATTATTTTGTTTACTCAAAAAAATAACTCATGAAAAAAATATTTTCCACTTTCATTCTTGTATATGTAATTATATTTTTTGCATCGGCTCAGGAAGTACCTGATTTGCAAATGATGCAAAAGATAAAAGACGAAGGAAAAAATAATTCGCAGGTAGCGATGATTGCTCACAACTTAACTGATGTGTGTGGCCCACGGCTTACCAACTCACCAGGTTATAACAGGGCATTAGATTGGGTTACTTCTATTAGTAATAAATGGGGGCTTGCTAATGCCGGACGGGAAGCCTGGGGCGAATTTGGAAGAGGTTGGAGCAACGAAGAAGCTACCCTGGAAATGAAAGTTCCATATTATGCAAATATCATTGCCTATTGTGTGCCTTGGTGCAAAGGTACCGGTAAAGCCATTACAGCAGAATTGATAATGCTTGACAATCTTGATTCGGCAACTATCGACAAGGCAGGTGCATCTTTAAGGGGTAAGATTGTAATGGTAAAACCTTCTCAAATTACAATACCCAATGCTTTTAAAGCATACGCTACCCGTTATGGAGATTCCAGTTTAGATAATATTCCGGAAAAATATATGTTCACCCGTGAGCAATTGGATTACTATATGCCTACCATTAAAAAAAATTATTTTACCAGGTTGTATCTCGAAAAAATGGGAGTAGTTGGCTTACTTGGCAGTAGTACCAAATCAATAGATGGAACTGTATTTGTTGATGGTGGAAGTGGTTATGCTACGGGTTATGAAGCTACTTTACCCGAAATGAAAACCAGTGTGGAAGATTATTTAAAGCTCATGCGTTTGTTGCAGGAGAACAAAAAAGTAGCATTAGAAATGGATGTGCAAACTACATTTTATGATAAAGACTTAACGGGGTATAATTTTGTTGCCGAAATTCCTGGCACCGATCCAGCACTCAAAAGCCAGGTAGTAATGCTGGGCGGGCATTTAGATAGTTGGGCAGGTGGAACAGGTGCAACAGATAATGGAGCAGGTTGTATTGTAACACTTGAAGCCATTCGTATTTTAAAAGCATTGGGTGTACAGCCACGACGCACTATCCGTATTGCATTATGGGGCGGCGAAGAGCAGGGCTTGTATGGAAGCTTTGGATATGTAAAAAAACATTTTGGTAATCCGGCAGATATGAAATTGAAAGATGAGCAATCAAAAATATCTGCTTATTATAATTTAGATAATGGCTCTGGAAAGATACGTGGAATTTATACACAGGGTAATTCGGCTGTAAGAGATATTTTTAAAGCATGGCTGGCATCTTTTGCAGATATGGGTGCCAATGGCGGCGTAACACTTAGCAATACAGGCAGTACCGATCATATTAGTTTTGATGCTGTAGGTATTCCGGGTTTTCAGTTTATACAAGATCCTTTGGAATATGAAACTCGAACACACCATAGCAATATGGATACCTACGAACATTTATCTATTAATGATTTACAACAAGCTGCTATTGTGATGGCTGCATTTGTGTACAATACTGCAATGCGTAATGATATGATGCCACGTAAACCATTGCCAAAACCGGAGAAATTTGTATTTGATATTGATTTTCCACTTTAATAATAATAATTAAACTACTTTAATCATTAATTAAAAACAAAAAAGCCTTCGTAATAAAACGAAAGCTTTTAAAATTAGCTGTAGGGGAAGGGATCGAACCTTCACGAGGCAGTTAGCTATAGCACAAAGTTCAGTGGTCGACCCTGGTCGTTAATGCATTGCTGCAACAACGGCTCTATGCTACGTTTGTCCTGTTATCCTCACCCCCGAGACAAGGGGGCATGTCTGCCAAAAATTTCATCACCCCACAATTTTTTCCAATCTTTATCGGAATTGTTATCACAAAACTAAGGTAAAACATCAATACGTTTAACATATTTTATTAAATATTTGGAAATTATAGAAATATTTCAAATATTTGCTTACGAACTTAAAATAAATTCAAAAACATATTCTATAATGGCTAACAAATTAAATCTTGACAAACTCGATCTGCAAATCATTCATGAAATGATGGAGACTTCTGAAATTTCTTATGCCGAACTGGGTAAAAAACTTTTTGTTAGTGGAGGAACCATTCATGTACGTATAAAAAAATTACAAGAATTTGGTATTGTAAAAGGGAATAAAATGGATGTAGATATTAAGCAACTGGGTTACGAAGTAACGGCCTTTGTGGGTATCTACCTCGAAAAAAGTTCGCTGTACGATGCAGTTGCAAAAGAATTAATGAATATTCCGGAGATTGTTCGCCTGAACTATATAACTGGTAATTACAGTATGTTCATAGAAATAATTTGTAAAGATATTAGCCAGTTAAGATTTGTTTTGCATGATGAGTTACAAAAAATAAAAGGAATAGACCGTACCGAAACTTTTATATCGTTAGAAGAAGGATTTAACAGGAATGTACAAGTGGCACCTAAGGAATAAATTTGCCAGCATAAGATAATTACCTCACATCAACAGCATCTCTTAAACCATTACCCAGTAAATTAAAGGCAAGTACCAGCAACATGATGGCAAAGCCGGGAATTAAAGCCAGCATTGGATTATGTGTGATGATAAAATTATAATTTTCTTTTATCATTAATCCCCAGCTTGGTTGCGGCGGTTGAACACCAATGCCTAAAAAACTTAAGCCGGCCTCCACAATAATTGCCGTTGCAAAATTTGAAGCAGCTATTACCATCACCGGGCCAAGTATGTTTGGTAATATATGTTTTATGATAATTCTTTTGTTTTTTAAGCCCAATGCTTTTGCTGCCTGAATGTATTCCATTTCTTTTATGGCCATTACCTGCCCACGAATTAAACGGGCCACACTTACCCACATGGTTAACCCAACTGCAATAAATATTTGCCAAAACCCTTTTCCCATTGCCATAGTAATGGCAAAAACTAACAATAAAGTAGGAATACTCCAGGTAACATTTATCAGCCACATAATCACTTCATCAATCCAGCCACGGTAGTAGCCGGCCAATGCGCCTAAAATGATACCAAGTGTTAAAGAGATAAGTACGGCTATTAACCCTACAGCCAGGCTTACTCTTGTACCAATGATAAGACGGCTTAAAATATCTCTTCCGAATTTATCGGTACCCAGCCAGTATTTTTTTGTGATGATATTTTTTTTGATGGAAGCAGAATTGTTATTGGTTAATTGATTGATAGAATAATATTGAACCACTGTTGTATCATCATCAATAAATTTATTAACCTGGAGGCTGTCGCCTGAAATATTGAAACCTTTTATTGGTACAAATTGATAATTATTAATTTTGCCATTAAGAAAATCTTCAAACCTGTTGCTATTGTTTTTTTTATTTATTGAGATTTTTAAAAACTGTTGTGTATAACCAGGTTTTTTTGCTTGTATCTCCACGGTTTGCAAATCTGCATTGGGAGAATTATCAGGTGCAATTACATAACCAAAAACAGAAACCAATATAGCAATGATAATAACAATTAAACCAAAAATGGCGCCCTTGTTTTTTTTAAGTCGCTTCCACAAATCGTTTTTAAAAGTAAAGGAAGTTTGCATGTAATGTAAATTACTGAAACAGGTTTATAATTGTTGTAATGAACTATCCGTATGCAATATATCGTTTGTCCATTCTCTAATTTCGGTACAAAGTAAATCATACTCAGCCCAGGGTTTTCCAATGGTGGGTATCATTGTTTTTAACTTTGCCTGCCAATCATCTGAATTGTAATTTTCGGAAAAGCATTTTTGTAATAAGTTAAGCATTATAGCCACAGCAGTAGATGCTCCCGGCGATGCGCCCAGTAATGCTGCCAGCGAACCATCTGCTGAACAAACCAGTTCTGCTCCAAACTCAAGTTTACCGCCCACTTCTTTATCTTTTTTTATTACCTGAACCCGCTGCCCTGCAATAACCAAATCCCAATCTTCCAAGATAGCAAGAGGGTAATATGATTTCAAAGCTTCTAACCTGTCTTCATCAGACTGTGTAACTTGCTGAATTAAATATTTTGTCAAGGGCAAATTATGCCAGCCTGCAGCAAGCATAGGAACCATATTATGCCACTCAATACTTTTGGGTAAATCAAAATAGGAACCGTTTTTTAAAAATTTAGTACTAAATCCTGCAAACGGGCCAAATAATAATTCTTTTTTGCCATCAATAATTCTAGTATCTAAATGTGGTACACTCATTGGTGGGGAGCCCATTGCGGCTTTACCATAGACTTTTGCTCCATGTTGTTTAATAATGTTTTCATTGTTGCACCTAAGCCATTGCCCACTTATTGGAAAGCCTGCATATCCTTCACCTTCATCAATATCCGCTTTTTCTAAAAGGGGCAGAGCGCCACCGCCGGCTCCAATAAAAACAAAATCGGCAAATACGTTTATCTTATCCTTCGATAATAAATTTTCAACAATCAACTCCCAATCCCCGTTTTCTTCTCTTTTCAAATCCCTTACTTCGTGGTTTAAATAAATGGTAACATCGGGCAAAGTTTCAAGGTAAGCAAACATTGCATCGGTTAATACACCAAAATTTACATCGGTACCTATATTCATTTTTGTGGCAGCAACTTTTACTTTACTCTCCCTTCCTTCCATGATTAACGGCATCCAACTTTTTAATTCATCCCTATCTTCCGAAAATTGCATGCCCTCAAATAATTTATTTTTTGTAAGAGCATCAAATCGTTTTTTTAAGAAAGAAGTATTCTCTTCTCCCCATACAAAACTTATATGCGGTACATGGTTTATGAAACTTTGAGGATTGCTGATATATTTCTGCTGTACCAGGTAAGCCCATAACTGTTTTGATAATTCAAACTGCGATGCAACTTTTATAGCTTTCGAAATATCAACTGTTCCGTCTTCTTTTTCGGTAGTATAATTTAATTCACAAAATGCTGAATGGCCAGTGCCAGCATTGTTCCAGGCATCACTGCTTTCTTCTGCTGCTTTGTGCATGCGCTCAAAAATGATGACGGATGATTGAGGCATTAGCTCTTTTAAAAAAATGGCAAGGGTAGCGCTCATAATACCGGCGCCTATTAAAACAATGTCAGATTTTTTGGGTTCATATAAATTCATAATAAAAAAATTATTTTACGCTGCGGCCTTTCCAGCTATATTTTCCAAATTTACCAAGCCAGCCGGCAATTATGATATATAAAATATGAAAGGGTTGCAGTAAAGGGAAAAACAAAAGCAATTTTCGATTGCTAAAAAATGAAGCAACCCGGTAAAGAAAAATTAATTCAATTATTGTTTTTAATAATAGCATATAAAAGAAAAGTTCCCATGTTGATATTTGGAAATTGATAATTGTGAATTGCATATTTTTAAAAACTGCTATTACAGGTAATACAAACAACATTACATTTACCAGGTACACCAAAAGTAATGCTGCAAATATTCTTTTATCTTCATACAGGTCTGCTTTACTTGCCCAACGAATGCGTTGGTTAAAAAACTCCTTTATAGAATGTACGGGCTTTGTTTGCACTATTACATCTGGACATTTTAAAAACTTCACGCTATCAGGATATCGTTTATAAATTTTATACATCAACAGCATATCATCGCCACTGGCAATATTATCAATACCTGCAAAACCGCCAACTTCTTCAAACGATTTTTTTGTATAAGCAAGGTTAGCGCCGTTGCACATACTGTGATTTTTATTTTGTACAGATGCACCAGTGATGCCTTGCAGCATGGTAAAATCAAGCGATTGAAATATCCCGATAAAATTATAACCATTGTTTATGGAAACCGGCGCTGCAATAAACTGTGGCTTAAATTGAAGGTAAAAAGCTGCAATTGTTTCCAGCCATCTTTTGGGAACAATACAATCAGCATCAGTGGTTACAATTAATTCTCCGGTTGATTGTGCAATCGCTACTTCTATCGCTTTCTTTTTGTACGAATTTATTTTTTTACTTACAAAATCTTTTAAAGTAATAAGTTTTACATTTTCCGCAATATAGTTTTTAACAATTGGTACCGTATTGTCCGTTGAATGATCATCAACTACCAGCACCTCAAATAAATCCTTAGAATAAGTTTGATTGCAAATAGAATCAAGGCAGGCTGTAATATTCTCTTCTTCATTTCGTGCAGCAATGATAATGGTAATCTTCGTATTAAATACCTGATTTGTTACTTTATAACTGGGAATATCCAACCAATTCTTCCAATAATAAAGTATAAGCAATAAGTATAATCCAAAAATAACAACTACAATAATGAGTAAAGCTTGCTGCATAATAATTTGCCGTAAAATTGATATTTTCTTATATGAATAAAAAGAAAAAATATCAAATCAAATTCACATCCAGCCAGCTAACAGGCAGAAAATGAAATCTAGAATTATCAATAACGGTGCAGCAAAAATAAATTTTTAAGAACCAAAATAAACATTACCTTTGTTTAGTTGCATAAACAACTATATGTCAAACAACCAATTTAAAAAAGGAGAGTTATACAGTTTTATCACTGGGAAAGCCAGTACAGCCATTGGGCGCCGGTTGCAAAAAAATTTTAAACAAAATAAAATTGAAATAACCATTGAACAGTGGAGTGTGTTATATCATTTATGGAAGGAAGACGGGATGAGCCAGCAGGAGCTTTGCGATGCTACTTTTAGAGATAAGCCAAGCATTACAAGGCTTGTTGATAATTTAGAGAGAATTAAATTGGTTAAAAGAAATGCATCAAAAGAAGACAGGCGTAAAAACCTGATTGTATTAACAGCAGAGGGAAAGGAGCTGGAAGAAAAGAGCATGGAAATTGCTAATAACACCTTAAATGAATCGCTACAAGGAGTAACCAACGGGCAGATAGAAATTGCTAAAGAGGTTTTGCAGAAGGTTTATGAAAACCTGAAGTAGAAAAATGCATAAAAAACTATATCTGCAAGTAACAAGCAAAGAGATTAAATTTTTAAAATAAATTTTATGAGCACAGCATCAACCGCAACTATAACTCCGCTTAAAGGTGGCGAATGGTTAATTAAAGAAAGTAACGCATTTAACACATATACTCCAGAAGATTTTAATGAAGAACAGAGAATGGTGAAGGAAATGTGTTTGCAATTTTTGCAAACAGAAGTTATTCCAATTGTTGATCGTATTGATAAGATGGAGGCTGGGCTTATGCCTTCGCTGATGGTTAAAGCCGGAGAGCAGGGCTTATTGGGCGCATCAATTCCCGAAGACCTGGGTGGGTTGGGCAAAGATTTTATAACATCTACCTTGGTTAATGAAGGTCTTGGTGGCGGTTTTTCTTTTAGTGTTGCCATAGCTGCACATACAGGTATTGGCACTTTACCAATTTTATATTTTGGTACCCAGGCACAAAAAGAAAAATATATTCCAAAACTTGCAAGCGGAGAGTGGAAAGGTGCTTATGGTTTAACTGAACCTAATAGCGGCAGTGATGCACTTGGTGCAAAAACAACCGCAGTGCTTAGCGCCGATGGAAAAAATTATATTCTCAACGGACAAAAATGCTGGATAACAAACGGAGGCTTTGCCGATGTATATACTGTTTTTGCAAAAATTGATGGCGATAAATTTTCTACGTTTATAGTTGAACGTGATATGGAAGGTTTTACCCAAGGCCCTGAAGAGCACAAGATGGGTATTAAGGGATCTTCAACAGTGCAATTGTATTTTCAGGATTGTAAAGTGCCGGTCGAAAATTTATTGGGAGAAATCGGTAAAGGGCATATCATCGCCTTTAATATTTTAAATATTGGCAGACTAAAACTGGCTGCTGCAGCAATTGGAGCTTCAAAATGGGCGCTTAGTAATTCTATTGAATATGCAAACACCCGTGAACAGTTTAAAGTTCCTATTGCAAGTTTTGGTGCCATTAAATATAAATTGGCCGAAATGGCTATACGGATATTTGTTAGCGAAAGCGCTTTATACCGCACCGCTAAATGGATTGATGACAAGGAAACCGAACTTGCCAATGATGGCAAAACTTTTGCCGAAGCATTATTAGGCGCTGCTGAAGAGTATGCAGTGGAATGTGCTGTTTTAAAAGTTCATGGTAGCGAAGTGTTGGATTATTCCGTTGACGAAGGTGTACAGATACATGGAGGCAATGGATTTAGTGACGAATACAGCATAAGCCGTGGTTACCGTGATAGCCGCATTAATAGAATTTACGAAGGAACAAATGAAATTAATCGTTTACTTACTGTTGATATGATTTTGAAACGTGCCATG